>JANYFP010000138.1 GCA_025362555.1 Verrucomicrobiota bacterium | reverse complement strand
TTTCGCTCGAGACGCGCGCGGAAAATCCGGTGGCCGTGGCTGCTCCGCCGCCGAAAAGCGAGTCATTGCCTGGGTCGCGGTATTTTTTCTGGACGGCAATTTTGGCGAGCGTCGCGTTGGGTGCGTTTTATTTTTCCCACGCCCGGCCGGCGGAGTCTGACGGCAAACCGATTCCGGATCTTGCCGCATTTCTCCCCGAGCGGGCGGACGGGTGGCAGGTCTCCTCAACCCCAAATCTGTACCAATTTGCGGGGGTGCTGCAAACCACGCACCTCGTAGAACGCACTTATCAGCGTCTGATCGCGCCCGGTCAATTGGTTCAGTTAACGGTTTATCTCGCTTACTGGCCGGCCGGAACCGCCACAGTCAGCCGGGTGGCTTCGCATACCCCTGATGCGTGCTGGCCGGGCTCGGGTTGGTCGGCAAAAGCTTCCGATGAAATGCGCGCCGTTCTGCGCGTCCCAGAGCGACCACTACCCGCGGCCGAACATCGGCTTTTCCAAAACAGCGAGGGTTTCGCGCAACATGTCTGGTTCTGGCACATCTACGACCGTCGCCCCATCAACTACCGTGATCCGTACTCGGTACCAGCCCTGCTGGAGCTCGCATGGCGCTATGGATTTCGCCAACCCGGCGACCAATGCTTCATTCGGATCTCCAGCAATCTCCCATGGTCGGAAATTTCCCACGAAGCATTAGTTGGCGAAATTGTTTCCAACCTCGCCGCTGTCGGACTCTAATTTTCCCCATGCCCCTCGCCGTCACAAAATCCGAAAAAATGATTCTGAGTCTGCTGACTACCCTGGTCTTGCTCGGTTTGATTGGCCTGCTGCTGCTCTGAGCCTGGCCCGCCGCGCATTGGAGTTGCCAACTTCCATCAAATCAAAAAACG
Source organism: Verrucomicrobiota bacterium (assembly GCA_025362555.1). Classification (GTDB taxonomy): domain Bacteria; phylum Verrucomicrobiota; class Verrucomicrobiia; order Opitutales; family Opitutaceae; genus Lacunisphaera. The sequence goes on along the minus strand of JANYFP010000138.1, from coordinate 4,795 downwards.
TAGGCATCCATCCCGTGAGCTTAAACGTAACAGCTATGAAATGTTTTCGGTCGCAACCTGTCCGCTCATTCGGTTTGAAATCGCGTCACCCCGACTCGAAAGGAAACCAACTGGCCGCATGACCGAAACTGAATCCAGTCAACCCGGTGGAGACGATCAAAGTCGCGAACAAGCCCGACTGTTGGCCGCCATGGTTCGCGGCGACAAATCCGCTCTCGCGCAACTCTACGATTCACTGGGCCGTCCGCTTTACTCACTGGCATTTCGCATTCTCAACGACAGCGCCGAAGCGCAGGACATTGTCCAGGACGTGTTCCTGCAAATTTGGCAGAAGGCCGGGACCTACGATAACTCCCGCGGATCAGTCTTTGGCTGGGCGGCAACGCTCACGCGCAATCGGGCGATTGATCGCGTCCGCATGCGCAAACGGCGGACCGAACTCCTCGCCGAATCGGCCCCCGATCTGCAACCCGCGCCACTCGCGGACGACGAGGATTCCGGCGCTTCCCTGTGGATTAAAGAAAAAGCGCGCGCGGTACGCTCCGCCCTTGGGCAGCTCGCACCCGATCAGCAAAAAGCCATCGAACTCGCGTTCTTCAGCGGCCTCACCCAGTTGCAAATCGCCGCCAAACTCAATGAACCGCTCGGCACGATCAAAGCGCGCATCCGTCGCGGTCTCCTCAAGCTGAGGGAAACACTTCCAACCCGGCTATGATCACGGAACGACAAGAAGAATTAGCCGCGCAGCACGCCTTCGGTTTACTTGAAGGCGACGAATGCCGTGACTTCCAAGCTCTTTTAGCCGAGAACGCAGAACTGCGGACGTTGGTTGCCCGCTTGGAGGAAGCGGCCGCGTTAACCGCGCTCGCGGCACCCCAAATTTCCCCACCGGCCGGTTTGAAGGAGCGCATTCTGTCCCTTGCAACTGATCGCGAGCCGGAATCCAAAATCGTGCAATTCTCGCTCCTCAAATTCGCCCCTTGGGCCGCCGCCGCCGCTTTCGCACTCGCGAGCATTTGGATGGGCAGCCGCAACTTTACCCTCCAAGCCGAAAACACCACTCTTCGGACCGAGCGCCAGCTCGCCGAAACCGCGTACAAGATCGCCCAAAATCAACTCGCCGAACGTTCTCTGCTGGCGGAAAGCATGATCACTAATTTGGGCAACAAATTGCGTCACTCCGAGGATCTGGCCCGGCTTAAAATCACCGCTCTCGCCTCGCTCGCCGGTAATACCAAAGAAGCGCAGGTCATCGCGGTCTGGGATCCGGCACAGCAAACCGGTTTGCTCGCGATGGAAAAATTACCAGCAATCAATAGTGATCAGGACTATCAGATTTGGATCGTTGATCCGGCCTACAAAAATCCGGTTAACGGCGGAGTTTTCCACGTATCCGACGATGGTCGCGTAGCCCTTCCATTTAAACCTGATCAACCCGTCACTCAAGTCGCCGCCTTTGCCATCAGCTTGGAAAAGAAAGGTGGCGTGCCCAAAGCCGAAGGCCCGATCGTTTTGCTGGGCAAGTGAGGGGAACCGAGGAAGCGCACGCCCAACCATGGCGCGCCGCTCCCTGTCCGGATCGCATTCTCTCCTATGTGGGCGGGGTCACCCCACGAGGTATAATACCAATCGCCTCAAGCTTCTCCACTTTACCCAAAGGACGCTAAGACCGCGAAGTGCGATCCCACGACGGGTGATACCTCTGCGTGCTTTGCGACCTTGGTGTAAAAGCATCGGGCGTTTGGTATAAAGCGCGTGGCCGGAAACGCGGGATGAGGGCACCCCGCCCACAAATATCTGATAACGAGAAGCCACGATATCCCACGGACCATATAAATCCGCTGCTGCCGCGAAAAGCCTGCCACCGCGCCCCGTCAAGCCGTTTCTCCTCCCCCGCCCACTCGGGCTACTTGAAACTTGTCACCGGCCTCTGACCCGCGAGACTGGCCCCTCATGATTATCAAACCGAAGATCCGCGGCTTCGTCTGCGTGACTGCCCACCCCACCGGTTGCGCTGCGCATATCCAGCAGCAGATCGACTACGTCAAATCGAAGGGTGCCATCAAACATGGCCCGAAGAACGTCCTCGTCATCGGTGCCTCCACCGGCTTCGGCCTCGCCTCGCGTATCACGGCCGCTTTTGGCACAGGCTCAGCTACCCTCGGTATTTTTTATGAGCGCCCCTCGGAGGAAGGACGCCCCGCGACGCCCGGCTGGTACAATTCCATCGCTTTCACCAAAGCCGCCCGCGCAGCCGGCCATTTCGCCGCGAATATCAATGGCGACGCCTTCTCCGATGACGTCAAAAAACAGGCCATCGAAATCATCGCCCGCGACATGGGACCGATCGATCTCGTCGTCTACTCGCTCGCCTCACCACGCCGCACTCACCCGAAAACTGGCGTGGTCCATAAATCCACCCTGCAACCCCTCGGCACCCCCTACACCAACAAAACAGTCGATCCCGATAAAGGCGTGGTCAGTGAGATCACAATTCAACCCGCCGACGAAACCGGCGTCGCCGATACCATCGCAGTGATGGGCGGTGAAGATTGGGAAATGTGGATGGATGCGCTCGCGGAGGCCAAGCTCCTCGCCCCCGGCGTCACCACGGTTGCGTACACCTACATCGGACCGGCGAATACCTGGCCAATCTACAAGGATGGCACCATCGGCCGCGCCAAGCTCGACCTCGAGCGCGCCAGTCGCGCCATCAACGCCAAGCTCAAAGCCCACGGCCACGGTCGATCGCTCATCTCCGTCAATAAAGCGCTCGTCTCGCAAGCCAGTGCCGCGATTCCCGTCGTCCCGCTCTACATTTCGATTCTCTACAAGATCATGAAAGCAAAGGGCACCCACGAAGCGTGCATCGAACAGATGCAGCGACTGTTTGCCGATCACCTCTATAACGGAAAATCACCGACGTTGGACAGTGCCGGTCGCATTCGCATCGACGACTGGGAAATGCGCCCTGAAATTCAAGACGCGGTTTCCGCCCTCTGGCCGCAGGTGACGACGGAGAATCTCTCCGAGCTCACCGACATCGCGGGCTATCGCAGTGAATTCATCAAGCTGTTTGGTTTCGGTGTGCCCGGCGTCGACTACGAAGCCGAAGTCGAGCCGCACCTGCCGATGCTTTGAACGCACCGCTCTAATCGCGAAGCGCAATGTAGCAGGAGCTCTGAGTTCGTTTTTCTGCTACTTGAAACTTGGGCCTTGATACTTTTCTCCCATGCGCGTCGTCATCCAACGTGTCACCTCCGCCAGCGTTATGATCGGCGGACGTATCGCCGGCCAAATCGAACGAGGCCTCTTGGTTTTTGTCGGGATTGAAGCAGCTGATAGCTCCGATGACGGCGAATGGCTATCAGCAAAATTGGTAAAGCTGCGCATCTTTGCGGACGAGCTTGGGCAGATGAACCAGTCGGTGATTGAAATCACCGGAGGCATTCTGCTCATCAGCCAATTCACGCTTCACGCCAGCACGAAAAAGGGCACTCGCCCCTCGTTCCACCAAGCCGCGCGCCCCGAACACGCCAAGCCGCTCTACGAAAAATTCATTGCACAACTATCAAAGGCGCTTGGTCAATCCGTCGCCACCGGAGAGTTCGGAGCAGAGATGCAAGTAGCCCTGGTCAACGACGGCCCCGTCACACTGATCATCGATTCGAAGAGCCGGGAATAGCCGCGTTGCTCACGGTTAGCGGTCCGATTCCGGCTGCGATCGCTTTTTGATTTAATGTAGGTCGGGGTTTATCCCCGACAGGTTTGCGCACGGTTCAGAAATCTCTCTGCCACTAAAGCCATGTCGGGCATGAAGCCCGACCTACATCGGAGAACGTGACAGTTCCGAGAAACGCACCATCCACAAAAGCGAAGCCCGCTCCTCATTATTTCCCGTGATTCTCAGCGAGTCCGCCCTTGTCTTCGCGGACTTTCAACGCCTCTTTCCCTTGCCATGGACGCCTTCGAACACGCCCTGATTCTGCTTTTGCTCATCGCGAGCCTCAGTGTCATCGCGCGCTGGCTGCCTTGGCCGCACCTGATCACCTACCTGCTCGGCGGCGTCGGCGCCGCGCTCGTCCCGGCCTTTCCGCACATCGTCCTCGATCCCGGATTTTTCTTTCTCTGTTTTCTACCGCCGCTCTTGTTTGCGGATGGCTGGCTCATGCCGTTGAGGGAATTCGCCCGTGCCCGTCGCCCCATCCTCACCCTGGCCATCGGGCTCGTGATCTTCACCACCGTAACCGTCGGCCTCGTCGCGTACTGGCTGGTGCCAGGCTTGCCGCTGGCGATGGCCTTCGCGCTTGGCGCCATCGTTTCACCGACCGACGCCGTCGCCGTCAACGCCATCACGCAGCGGCTGAAAGTCCCCGCGCGCCTCACCACGATTCTCAACGGCGAAAGCCTGATGAACGACGCCACAGGCCTCGTCGCTTTCAAATTCGCCCTTGCCGCCGTCGTCGCCGGAAGTTTTTCACTGGGGAAAATCTCGATGGAATTTCCGCTGATTTCACTCGGGGGATTGGCGACCGGCCTCGCGATTGGCTACGGCATCGGCAAGCTCCGTGACCTGCTGAAAAAACTGAACGTCGGGGACGCGCATCAGGAAATAACGTTGTCCGTTCTGACGCCATTTGCCGCCTATCTTGCCGCGGAATATTTTGGAGTGTCGGGCGTGCTCTCAGTGGTCGCCGCCGGTTTGTACTCAGGCTGGCGTGATCCAATCCACATGGATGCGGAGACGCGCCAAAGCTCATTTGCCGTGTGGGGCGTGTTGCTGTTTTGGCTGAAT
>JANYFP010000109.1 GCA_025362555.1 Verrucomicrobiota bacterium | reverse complement strand
GTTACCGTGATGCCGCGCGGTTGGCGGAATTTCTCCCCGGTCTGTGTGCGGCCCTTTCCGGATTCGCCGGCGGCGTGAGAGTGCAAGTGGTCGATGATGGGTCGCCGCCAGCGGAGCAACTTTGGCTCGCGGCCGAAGTTGACCGCGTGCGCCGTATTTACGATTTCGTGCATCCGTTGCTCGCCCAAGCCGTCAATGGCGGCAAGGGGAGTGCGATTCGCGCGGGTTGGGCCACGGCGGAATCGATGCACTGGCTGGCCTTTGTCGATGCTGACGGAGCCGCACCGGCGACCGAAGTTGTCGCGCTGATCGAGCGCGCGCGAAATTCCGGTGGTGCGCCGGCATTGTTCATCGCGGTGCGAACGAATCAAATCGTAAAACCGGTCCGTCGATTTTGGTATCGGCAATTTGGCAGCCGGCTATTCAGCGGCTGGGTGCGCCGCTGCCTCGGCTTGAAATTATCCGACACGCAATGCGGTTTGAAAGTTATGCCAGCGTCATTCGTGAGCGAGACCGCCTGGCGTGAGAATGGTTTCGCTTTCGATCTCGAGTTGTTATTGCGCGCACGCGCGATCGACCTGCCGATCTTCACGCAACCGATCGCCTGGACTGAACAGGCCGGCTCATCGCTCGGGCCCGGGGCCATGCTTGGACTCTTCGCCGCGGTCTGGCGGCTACGCCGCTTCAAGAGTGGCCTATCGCCTTCGCCTGCGGTTCATCGCCTGTCCGGATTTTCTGCTCCGCGGCCTCCGCGCTAAATCCGGCTTATTATTTAATTTTTATTTCCGCAACTCTCACTCAATTATCCAAAAAATATAACCCCGGTTATGCTCCCTCCCATGCCCTCGACTCCCGCACTCTCTCGCCGCCAGTTTCTACAAACTTCCGCAGCTGCCGCGTCGCTTTTCATGCTGCCGCGTTTTGCCATTGCTCAGTCCGGACCCGCCGCCAGTCGCAAACTGAATCTGGCGTTCATCGGTGGTGGCGGGATCGCGGATATCGCGTTTGACGGTTGCCTGGGTGAAAATTACGTCGCGATTTGCGACGTCGATGACGCCCGCGCGGCGGCGAATTTCGCGAAATATCCTGACGCGAAACGTTTCAAGGATTTTCGCGTGATGCTGGATAAGATGAATCATGAGATTGATGCCGTGGTGGTCTCGACGCCGGATCACATCCATTTCTCCGCCGCGTATCTCGCGATGCAGTTGGGCAAACACGTCTACGTGCAAAAGCCGCTGACCCACGATATCTGGCAGGCGCGGACGCTGCGTCGCGCGGCGTCGCATTATAAGGTGATTTCGCAGATGGGTAATCAGGGCCACGCGACGGAGGGCATTCGCCTCGTGAAGGAATGGTATGAGGCCGGCGTGCTCGGGGAAGTGCGCGAAGTGCATGCGTGGTTCGACGGTCCGGATTTTGTCGGTGCACCTTACTTTCGGATTCCCGCTTCGTTTCCGCCACCCACGGTGCCGGTGCCGGCGACGCTTGATTGGGATCTCTGGCTCGGGCCCGTCAAGAAGCGGCCTTACAGTCCGGCCTACGGTCCGCTCACGTGGCGCGGCTTCTGGGATTTTGGCTGCGGCGAACTCGGGGACTGGGCGTGCCATACGCTTGACGCGCCGTTCTGGGCGCTTGATCTCGATGCCCCGACGCGCGTTTCGGTGGAGAATCTCGAACCCATTGCGGAAGGCTTTGTGCCGCGTTCGTCCCATTTGAAGTTCGAATTTCCCGCGCGCGGGACCAAGGTACCGGTCGCGCTGCATTGGTATGATGGCGGCCAGCATCCGGCGGTGCCGCTCGATTGGGATCGCAAACTACCGTTTCCAAAATCGGGCATGCTGATGATTGGAGACAAGGGCACGTTGATGACCGGCGGACGCCCCGACAGTCCGCGCTTGTTGAGCGACAGCGTGTGGGAAGAGTTTAAATTGAATCAACCGGCCAAGACGATTCCGCGCGTGAAAGGTGGACCCTTTCAAGAGTGGCTCCGGGCAATCAAGAACGAGGGTCCGTTGCCCGGTTCGAATTTTGATTATGCGGCGCGGCTCACGGAGATGTCGCTCGTCGGAGTCATGGCCCAGCGCACGAACCTCGATATCGAGTGGGACGCCGCGAACATGCGCGTGACGAACCATCAAGGAATGGAGCGCATCGTCCGCCAGCCCGCCCGCCGCGGTTGGGACTTCGGTGCCGAAGTCTGGCGCGCGTGAGTGGCTCGGCGGGAAGAGGGGCCACCACGAAACACACTAAACACACGAAATATATCCGGGGCACGTCCTTCGTGCCCTCTGATTTCTGCGCGAGACAACGGCGCTCCTAGTCCTAAAAAACGCAGTTGGACACAGAGTGCACCGAGGTAAGCACAGAGCGCACGGAGAGATTCCGCAGAAAATTGCCCCAATGCACCCGCAACCAGCAGGTGAATTCAAATTAGTGGATCATCACCTAATAAATATTTCTCCTGTACTCCTTCCGAACTTTGTGAGCTCTGTGACGAGATCGATCAGCGGAAGATGAATGTGCCCGTGACATTACTTTCCGTTTATCTCGGCATCGGCCTTCTCTTGATGATTATTACCATGACGTCGCCTGGAAAAATGAGAACGAAGTTGACCTGGGATGGTCCGGTTGGCGCAGAGGCTTTACGGAACCACAATGAACCTCACTGAAAATTCATCGCCTGCATTTCTCTCATTCGGGTTTGCTTCTATTTTAACTCCTCCTCCTGGGCCAACGCGTTAGTTGGCGGCGATCAAAAAAATTCCCGTTCAATTCCGATGTAGAGTCTATTCATCGTCTAATGGCGGCGCGCGGTCCGGCTGGAAATACGTGACTATTATTACCTGCAACCTGCATCGTTTGGATTTCTTAATTTACCGATGAGTTAAAGATAGAGCTAAGTTCGCCGTCGATGCGTTGTTGTTCGATCAGTTTTTTGAGTGTGGTGATTTGGGTCGCGGATAGCAGGCCTTGGGCTTGAGTGGCGACGGTCGCCCAGTTAGTTTCATCGCTCAGTCGGTACATGGTCATTTGGCCATCATCTTGCATCGGCGTCTTTTTGGTTTCGGTGTTCGCTGCAATGATTTTGGCGAGCTCGGTGCCTTGGGTCGCGGTCAACGGGGCTTCGGACGCATAGAGGTTAGCGGCGAGCGAGGTTGTAAGCTCCCGAGCTCCCTTGGTTTTTTCATAGTTCTGATATTGCTCGTAGCCCGTGGTGCCGAGGAGAGCCCGAAGATCGGTCTCTAAAAGGCGGTGAGGTTCGGTGGTCATTCGAGCTACAGAGGTATCAGAGGCGGGAAGGCCTCGTGCTTCCGCTTCCGTCCAGATGTCGACGATGCTTTGTTGCAATTCAGTCTGAGTATTTTCGAATTTCGATATCTGATCGGGTGTCAGGTGCAGGTCGCGGTAGAGTTGACCGTAGTGGAATGTAAGGGTGGCGCGCTGTTTCTCCACGTAGAGGCGTCCGTAGCCCGGATATCTCCAAAGACTTTTTATCGCAGGAGTGACAGGTAAAGTGCTTGGGGAGGCGGGTTGCACGAGTTTTGTCGCGGCTTCTTTTTGTTCGGTTTGGAGGGCGATGATCTTCGTATTTGTGGCAGTGATTTCGGCGGCGAGCGAGGCATTGGCCGCGCGCAGGGTGTTTTCCGTTTGTTGCAGTTGGGTGAGTTCGACGGCGGTACTCGCGGCGCGTTGCGATTCATAAACCGCAGTGCCAAGGGCGAGGGCGGTGACGAGGCCGGCGGAGATGAGAAAAGTTTTCGTGGTGGACATAAGGAGGAAGCTGCTGGCGGCGAGCGCGGACGCGCTGGTTGCAGCGACGAGCGAACCGCTGGTGATGGTGGCGATAAGGCCGACGGGGGCGGCGATGAGGGGTTGGGTCGTGAGGATGAGCGTGAGCGCGGCGGCGGTGGAGTTGACTCCGCGACGGGCAAGGAGGCTTCTGAGTTTTTCGAGAGCGCGGTTGGCGCGCATCCGAGCGGCGTCTTCGGTGAGCGCTAACTGGGCACCGATATTGGCAAAGGAGCGGTTTTCGAAAAATCGCAGGAGGACGAGCTCGCGATCGTGTTCGCCGAGTTTATCGATGGCGGTGTCGAGGATGGGACGGAGTTGGTCCCAATCTGTTGAGGGTCGGTCGGGCGTATTCACATCGGCAAGTGCGCTGGCTTGTTGTTCGCGGGCGTTGCGGCGTTGCTCGCGGCGGATGAGGTCGATGGCAGCGTGGCGAGTCGCAGTGTGAAGCCAGCCAGTAAGGACGGGGCGATGCGCGAGGCTGCTGGCGTGTCGCGCGAGGGAAGTGAAGACGATCTGCGCGACGTCAGCCGCGTGGTGGGCGTCCCCGCCTAGGCGACGGAAGGCGGCTGCATAAACGGTGTTAAGGTGGCGTTGTACCAATTGGGTGAATGCAGCTTCTGAGCGGGTGTCGGCGTAGAGGCGGAGCAGTTCGGAATCGGCGGGCATTGGTTCGTACTTTAAACGGCGCCGAGTCAAAAACCGAACAAAGAAAAACGAATGCAGAAGGAGATTTTTGGAAAGGCCTGCAGCAATTGTTCTTTTAACTAGTAGGGGGAATTCAACTACTGGTTGGCTAGGCGGCTCGCGCACCGGCCCTCGATTAAATAGTGATCAGTGTGATTTCGTTGCCTCGTTTGCTATCTCTAGCGTGGCGCTGGCGTCGAGGGATTCACCTGGCGGAACAGGAGTCTTTTTGCTCCGCGTGGCGGTGATGATCGCCACGCCGGTCACAATAATCGCGGCGGCGACAAACATGCGCGGCCCGACTGGTTCGTGCGCGAACATCCAGCCGAGAAAAACGGCGACGATGGGATTGACGTAGGCATACGTCGACACGCGCGCGGGCGTGCTGTGTTTCATCAGCCAGACGAACGTCGTAAACCCGATGAGCGAACCGGCGATGACCAGGTAACACCAGGCAAACAGCGACCGACTGGAAACATCGGCGAAATGAAAATTCACGAGTTCGCCTTTCACCAGTCCGACGAGGAAAAGCCAGCCACTGCCGGTGAGCATTTGCATCGCGGATGCAGTAAAGGGTTCCGCCGGAGTTCGCGAGTAACGCGAATAAATTGAACCGGCGCTCCACGAAAAACAGGCTAGCACCAAGCCACCGACGCGCCACGGATCGAGGTGCCCCGCGCCTTCTCCGAGTTGCGGACCAATGAGCACCGCCAATCCCACAATACCCAGGCCCACGCCCAAAAATGTCGCGACGCCGGGTTTGGTTCCCTGCGTCCGATCGCGACCAAATGAAAAAACTGCCCAGTCGAGTAGGACGATAAAGAGCGGTCCGAGTGAAACGATGAGCGTGGCGATGCCCGAAGGAATCTTCTGCTCGGACCACGAGACGAGACCGTTGCCACCGAGGAGAAGCAGGGCGCCGATGATGGCGTTATCGAACCATTGTCGGCGCGTCGTTTTGAATCCGCGGGTGATGATGATCCAGGTGGCGAGCAGTCCGCCCGCGAGCAGGAACCGGGCTCCGGCCATCAGGAAAGGCGGCAACGTCTCCACGGCGATTTTGATGCCGAGGTACGTGGAGCCCCACACGAGATAGATGGTCGCAAAGCCGGCGATGAGCGCGGCCTTGGTCGGAATTTTTTCGGCGGCAGTCACAATTAAATTTTTTATCGGAGGAATGATATTCCATGTGGCGGGCGGTTTTTTGCGCGGTCTCCGCGCCATGGAGTCGGGCGACGAGGTGCAATGAAACGTCAATGCCGGCGGAGATGCCCGCAGCGGTGAGAATGCGTCCGTTGTCGATGAAGCGATCGGTTTCGACCACGGTGGTGCGCGGCGCATGTTCGCGCAGGAGAGCGAAG
>JANYFP010000091.1 GCA_025362555.1 Verrucomicrobiota bacterium | reverse complement strand
TGAAGAACGGTCTCGCTCGGATTACCAATGGTGCTGTGGGGAAGGCTTTCTTTTCCTGACTACCCTATTTCTCACTTCTTCCGCACCTTCGCTCCCTTCGGATCCTTCGCGAGACAATTGGATTGGGCTGCTCAGCATACTCTACGCGCAATTGGTCCTACTGCGTCTTCAGCCACGCGACCACATCCGCGACATCTTGCGCGCCTAAACCGAGTTGCTCGGCGCTCAGCATGAGCGAATGCGGCAGGCGTTCGCGCGACTTGATTCGGTTCGCCGGAATGAGCTGCATGAGTGCACCCATCGATTCGACGATGACCGGATCTCCACTCGAAAGCATGAGGCCTTGAACAATCGTTCCGTCCTTCAGCGTAAGCTCAGTGCCACCGTAGCCGTGGGCGATATCGTCGGACGGATTCACGATGGAGTTGATCACCACTTCGCTGGTCTGGCGGCTCGCGAAACCGGTCAGTGCGGGCGCGTAGTCGACTCCTTTGTCGCCGATGCGATGACAGAGAAAACAACTTTGACCCACGTTGGCGCCTCGTGAGATGTCACCTTTCAACACGGCTATTTCCGCCACCGGTGGAAGCTTGGTGGGTTCCTGCACCGGGACGATGCTCGGGGTGACCACCACTTTTTCCGGATCATAAAGTCCGCGTTTCTTTAATTCCGCGTTGAGACCAAATTCTTTCCAGCGACTATCCTTGTAGTTCAAGACCCACCAAAGCGCGTGCGACTTCACCATTCCCGTGGAGGATTGCGCGAGATCGAGCAGCGTGGTGGCAGCTTCATTGGTCGGAATAAAACCAAGCGCAGTCACGGCGGCGAGTCGTTCCGTTTCACTTAGGTTCGCGGACATCGCGCGGGCGCGGAATTCCGGAGCAGCGGCGGCAGGAGTGAGTTTCCAAACCAGATTAGTGTAAGCGGCGGACCATTTCGTCGCATCTTTTTCCGACTGCGTGGAGGCGAGGGCGGAGTAGAGGTCTGCTTCCTTGCCGCTGGCACCGATACCCCAGGCGGCGAGATAAGAGCGATCCTTTCCATCGTAGGCGCGAGCGAGGGTGAGTAGCAAATTTTTCGCTTCGGCGAAGGGCACATCACGCAACGCGAGGGCGACTTCACGGCGCACAGCGGGGGAGGAATCGGTGGCAAGTTTTGCGGCGTGAATTAAAACATCATGGTGGATTCGGCGCAGCGCGCGGAATGCGACGATGCGCATTTGTGGATCGGCGTGGGCGAGCGTCGCCTCGACTAGCGCGATGCCTTTGTCGCCGAGGACCGAGAGCAACCAGACGGCGCGGGCGCGAATGTATGGATTGGAATCTTCCAGCAATGCGGCGACCGGAGCGACGGCGGCCGCGCCTTGGGCGCGGAGTCGCGTGTAGCCCAGTGCACGCACATTGATCGCGGGGCTTTTGAGCGCGGTGATCTGGCCTTCGGTCGTGGTGAGATCAAATTTTGGCACGACCGATTTGAAGCCTTTCGGGGCGATGCGGTAGATCGCACCGCTTTTCGTGTCGTCCAAGTCTTGGTGTCCGCCGACTCGCGGATCAAACCAATCGGCGACATAGATTGCGCCGTCCGGACCGATCGCGACATCGGATGGACGGAAGTAGGTTTTGATTTCTCCCGTGATGGATTTTATGCCGCCTTTGAAATCCACGCCTTCGAATTTCTGTTCCCGATTGGTTGTGAGAAAATCAAAGCGATCGAGGGTGTAGCCGGCACCGTCGGGTTTTGGGAAGTAGCCGAAGATCGTGTTGCGCGCGGCTTCGCAGCTCAGCAGTAGGCCGCGCCATTTCTCGCCGAAGGCATCGCCTTCATAGATGACGATGCCGGTCGGTGCGCCGCCGCCGTAGACGTCGCCCGCTGGAATGGTGTGCGGATCTTCCTGGCGCCATTCGGCGGTTGGCACGGATTGGCCAGGACGCTTGTCGGCGTTCCACATGCGCGATCCATCGAGCGAAAAGAAACCCAGATTGCCGTACTCCATCAGGAAAGTAGTGCGGCAGGCGGGCGGATCGTCGTTGTCGTTTTGAAAGACATCGCCGAACGACGAGATGGTTTGTTCGTAGCTGTTGCGAAAATTGTAGCCGATGATCTCGGCGTCGGTGCCGTTTGGTTTCATGCGCACGGCGAAACCGCCGACGTAAACATGGCCGTCATCACTTTTAGCGCCGGCGATATCGATGGGCTTCCAGTTGAAGAGGCGGGTGGCGCCGCTTTCACTCGGATCGTAGCTGCTGCCGACGCGGAAAGTTTTTCCCGAACGATCGGTGAAATACGCGCCGCAATTTCCCTGATTGAAATACCACAGACCATCCGGACCGAAGGTGACGGAGTGGAGCGAGTGGTCGTGGTTCTGCCCGTTAAAGCCGGTGAGGAGAACGTCACGCTTATCGATGCGGGGATCGAATTTTCCGTCGCGATCCACGTCGGTGTAAACGATCAGGTCCGGTGCATTTGAAATAATCACTTGGTTGTCGATCACACTCATGCCGAGTGGGGCGATGAGGCCGGGTTCCTGGACGAAGGTGGTGGATTTGTCGGCGCGGCCGTTGCCATTGGTGTCCTCGAGGATGACGACCTTATCTCCCGCGGGGTCGCGACCGAGATGTTTGCGGTAGTTGACGCCTTCCGTGACCCAGATGCGGCCCTGCGTATCGATGTCCATGTTAGTGGGATTGTGCAGGAGAGGCGAGCGCGCCCAGACGGTTACCTCGAATCCTTCCGGCACGGTGAAGAGGCTGGCGGGGACGATTTCAGGTGGGGGTTCGGTCGCAGCGACCGGAGCACTGGCGGCGGGTTTTGGCGCAGTTTTGGGATCGAGGTTTGCTTTCAGATCATCGTCGGTGACCGACGAGATTACTCCGGTGGACGGAACTTCGAGGTGGGCGAGCCAGACGATCGCGTTGAGGACGGCTTTGCGTTGATTGTCGTTTTTCCAACCTGAGTGAAAATGTCCGCCGGTAAAACCGAAGCCGCGTCCACCAGTAGTTTTTTCAGAAATCCACATGACAGTCTGCGGCGTGCCTTGGGCAACGGCGGCGCGCACGGTGGGATTGCCCTCGTGTGGGCCGTCCGGCCGGGTCATGGCGTTCGCGGGCGGAACGGCGGTTAGAATGGGCGTGATTCCCTGCAGACCGTCGCGGAAGCGCAGATTAAAATACCATTCATCGCTCGTCGAAAATGGTTTCACGCCGTGGGTGACGGCGTGTGCGGGTAACGTTTTGAACTCTGCGAGCCAATGAGGGTTGACCGACCAATTGATTTCAAACGCTCCGCCGATCCACTCGAGAAACTGCGCTTGTCCGTGGGCGATGGTCGGTTCGACCGCGTAGTGAATCAGTCCGAGGCCGACGCCGCTTTGCGTGAGTCGTTCCAGCAATTGCAGGCGATCGCCTTGCAGGGCGGGATGACCGCCGCCGCCGTCGCTGTAGATGATGATGGCATCTGCGCCCTCAAATGCGCTGGGATCGTCGATCGTCTGACCATTTTTGACGATGGTAGGCCAGCCGTTGTCGTACACCTTCGTGGTGAGGCCGGGGAAATCGGCGAGGCATTTTTGCAGGAGGAGACAACCCGCGCGATGTTCGTGTTCGCCAGGGCCGTGACTTGGCTGGCCGGCGATGAAGATGATTTTTTTGACGGACGCAGAGAGCTCGATGGCAGGTCCAGCGATGACGACGAGGAGCACCAAGAACAGGCGGGTAATATTCATGAGGGGAAAGTAGGGATCAGGCAGATCTGAAAAATCGGGGACGGCAGGTGCCGGCGAGACGGGGTGGAATCGGTCGGTTAGCGTGGGGTTTGCAGATCGAAAATGACGATGCTCCAGAGGCTAACCAAGCCTATTCTCCCGTTGCGCCAGGACGGTTGATTGTTGGGCTGCGGTTTCGTTTTATTAGCTCTATTTCAATTGAGAAAACGACGGATTCGGAATGGGGCATTGTCTCGCGAAGGGTTCGAAGGAAGCGAAGGAGCCGGAGCGCGTGCCAGCATGCTGACCTACGAAAGAACCGCCCGAATGGATTATGGGCCGGGCGGTTTTTTGTTCACTTATTTCAAGATTTGGCGGAGGAAGGCCAGACCGTTTACGGCGATGTCGTCGCGGTTGGGTTCCATTTTGCGCCAGATGGCGGCGGCGCGGGCGATTACTTTTACGTCGGGGGTGAATGATTCGATGACGACGTCGCCCTGATAATTAATTTCTTTGAGGGCGCGCGCGATGCCTGGCCAATCGGTGTGATCGCCGCCGGGTGTGCCGCGATCGCTGCCGCAGGCGTGGAAATGGCCCAAGTGTGAGCCGGCGCGGCGAATCGCCGCACTTAGATTCTTCTCCTCGATGTTCATGTGAAACGTATCCAAGTGAAGTTTCACCGCGGGCGAGCCGATCGCGGCAATGAGCTGCAGGCCTTGTTCGCACGTGTTGAGGAAGTCGGTTTCGAACCGATTCAACGGCTCGATGCACAAGACAACTCCGTGGGCTTCGGCGTAACGGGCGAGAGTCTGCAGGTTCTTAACGACGGTCTTCCATTCCTTGATTCGCTGCACTGATGCAACGGCATCGGCTTTGCCTACGACGGAGTAGAGCGGGCCGATGATCGTAGGGCATCCCATGAGGACGGCTTGGTCGATCAAGGTCCGGCAATAGGTCAGGGTATTATTTTGTTCAGCAAGGGTGCCGCGAAGATCGCGACCCGGGCCGGTGACGGCGCAGAGACTGCCGATCGCGATTTTTGCTTTGGCGGCGGCAGCTTTGACTTTGAGCGGGTCGATGTGCTTCGGGTCTTCGATGGCGATCTCGACGGTATCGAATCCCCACCGCGAAAATTTCGCGAACAGTCGCGTGCTAGCGGTAGTGAATGGCGAGGTGTAGAGGAAGGTGTTGAGGCCGATTCTCATGGTGGGGTGGGGGAATGTTGCCGCTAAATCTGCATTGTCTCGCGAAGGATTCGAAGGGAGCGAAGGGGGATTCATACACAAACGTAAGGCGTGAAAATACCAGATGGGCAGACGGACCAAAATTCGACAATCGGTTAACCGCTAATTTTCGCTAATCGGCGCTAATCTAGGCAATGGCTGGCTTTCATGATTAGATTTATTGCTCATCGATTCGGTGAACCATTCTTCAGCGCAGTTTTTCTGAATGTATTGATTAGCGTTAATTAGCGCGGATTAGCGGTTTCTCATCTGTGTTTTTTAGGATTAAAGACGCGAATTTTTGCGATGATTGAGTGGTTGACTGTGATCGTTTCATTGAGCGTCGAATCTATTAACGCGCGAACTTTTCCAACAGATCGTGCAATGCGCAATCGGCGAGGGAGGGGAGGATCAGATCGGCGTGCGAGAAATCGTGATGGACGGAGGACGGTCCTGGCACTGCGACGCACCAGAGGCCGGCGCGTTTGGCGGCAAGGGCGCCGTGTTCGGAGTCTTCAAACGCGATCGCTTCGCTCCCTTTGAGTCTGAATTTATCAATGACGGCTTGGTAGAGATCGGGCTCGGGTTTGCCGGCCGGCACATCTTCGATGCAGCGGAGATAATCGAAGCGATCAAGCAAACCGAGTCGGGTGAGGTGGCCTTCGACGTGGTCGTGATCGGAATTCGAGGCCAGGCCGATTTTGAGTCCGCCAGCCCGCGCTTGCTCCAGATAGTGGGCGATGCCGGGGAGCACGGTTTGTTTGGCCAGCAACTCACGGTTGGTCTCTTTCAATTCACGTTCAAGTGCGGGACGATCCGCATCGGTACCGAACGCGGCCCACTGGTCGAAATGAAGGCTGACCCGCCCGACGGCTTCGAGCGCAAGTTGTCGCGAGAAGGTTTTCCCTGCGCGGCGGTGGACGATTTCGAAGGCGTTAATGAGCGCCGTTTCGGTATCGAAAATTAAACCGTCGAAATCAAAAACAAGCGCGCGAATCATGGTGCAGTTAAAACGCCCTGACTCATTGAACTCGTCCACCAAAAAGTGGGCCGAGGCGCGGTGGATTAATCGACGCAACTGCGGTCAGAACCATCTCTTCTTTTTGAGATAGATGACCATGATCAGCGTGGAGATCAGCGTGAAGCCGGCGGCGAAGAGGTACCCGTTCGGTGAGTGCAACTCCGGCATGTGATCAAAATTCATCCCGTACCAGCCGCCGACCAGCATGGCCGGGAGGGTGATGGCGGTGATGGCGGTGAGGAATTTGATGCCCTCGTTGGCTTCGAAAGCGGCTTTATTGAGATAGATATCGAAGGCCATCATCAGGCGCTCATGGTAGCCGATCGCGGTCTCTTCGAGTCGAGTGAGGTTGTCGCGCAAATCGCGGAAATAAGGCAGCAGACTGGAGCGGATGAATTTGCTGTCACCGCGGGCCAGGCGGTCGATGACGTCGCGTTGGGGGCGCACGATTTGCCGCAACTTGGTGAAATCCTTTCGGACATTCAATAGTTCGGAGACAAATTCCTTGGAGCTTTCCTTGGCGAGGACTACTTCGTCGATTTCCTCCAATTCGTCGTGCAGGGCCGCGAGCAGCGGGATGTAGTTATCGACCAGGAGATCGAGCAGGGAGTGGACGAGGCGATCAGGGCCGCGCGGACCGGGACCGGCATTTTTTCCGAGCCGGTCGATCAGGGTGGTAACGGACCGCAACGGGGTGCGATGAAAGGTGACGAGAAATTCCTTGCCCAGAAACAAATCGAGTTCGGTGGTGGCAAATTTTTCCTGCCGGGTGAAGTCGACCCCGTGGGTCACCATGAAGAGATAATCTTCGTAGTCTTCAATTTTTGGCAGACTGCTCGGAGTGACGCAGTCCTCGATGGCGAGTGGGTGGAAATGAAACAGGTTTTCGAGAACCGCTTTGATTTCCTCGTCGGTCGGATTTTCAAGGTCGACCCAAAGGAGCAGGCCTTTGTCGCCTTGGACGAGGCGGAGGGCTTCCAGTTCCAGATCGCGACCAACAGTTTTGCCTTCGCTGAAGATGAAGGAGGTGATCATGAACGGTGCGGTGGATGCGGGCTTCGGAACCAAGCGAGGCAAGCCGGCCTCCCGGGGAGAGCCTACTTGGTCTCAGGGCCGAGAATTTTATTTTCCAGTTCCTTGACGGTGGCAATGAACGCTTCCGGAGTGGCGGCGGCGAACAGGGCCTCGCGCTGCGGGGCTTCCTTGATCAGGCGGCAAAGGGAACCGACGAGCATTAAATAATCTCCGGGATTCGATTTCGGGGTGCCCAGGACGAACATCAAGCGGACGTTCTGATTGCTGTTTTCAAAGTGGACTCCGACTTCACTGCGACCGACGGCGATCACGATTTTCTTCACATGTTCCGTGCGGGCGTGGGGTAGGGCGATCTCGTTGCCGAGGCAGGTGGTGTCGAGACGTTCGCGGGCGAGCAGTTCGTTGTAGAAGCCCTGGAAATTCGCGACGTCGGGATGATTTTCCAGGAGGCGCGCAACCTCATGAATCGCATTGGTGCGTTTTTCGTTTTGCAGCGTGAGCAAGACGCGGTCGGGAGCGAGAAGTTGAGAGAGACGGACGGCCATGCGCGAAGTGGTAAGGAAAAGAGATTCAGCCAGCTGCAAGTTGGCAAGGACGGAGTGGCAAATTCCCAGTAACAAAAAAGGCGCGCTGATCGGGCGCGCCTTGGATTGATGGTTGGGCTATCAGGATACTCAGCCGCACCAAATATTGTGATGTGTTCTGACGTTCTGATCCCGGCCCTCCCGGGCCGGGCTACATTCGGCAGTCGGTTGCCTTGAAACGTGACTTATCCAATTATGTCGCCTCGGGCGCGGGCTCGATTGGGGGCACGGAGTTGGCTTCCAACTCTTCGGCGGATTCCACGATGCGGGCAATTGCGAGCAGCTTGTCACCAGCCTCGAGGTTGACGAGCCGCACGCCTTTGGCGCCGCGGCCGGTCTCGCGGATTTCTTTAACCCGGGTCCGGACGCTCTGGCCTTTAGCGGTGAGGAGCATGACTTCATCGGTATCGCGGACGCTGAGGGCGCCGGCCACTGCGACGGAGCCATCTTCGGGCAGGTCGATTGCGATCACACCCGTGCCGCCGCGACGCGTGAGGCGGTAATCGGCGAACGGCGTGCGTTTGCCAATACCGTCTTCGCGGGCAACGAGCAGGCGGGCTTCCGGATCGGAGACTTCGATGGCCTGGAGATAGTCGCCTTTCTTTTTGAAGCGCATGCCAGTGACGCCAGCGGTGAACCGACCCATTGAGCGCAAGCCCTCTTTCGGGCCGGCGACTTCGCCTTCCTCTTCGGTGGCGGGGATCGGAGGCACCGTTTCGGTGGATTCGGGTAATTCGTCGATGACGGCGGCGCCTTCGAAGAAGCGGACGGCCTGGCCTTGGTGGGAGACGAGGACGATTTCGTTGGCGCCGTTGGTCAGCACGCAACCGATGATGTCGTCGCCTTCTGCGAGCTTGATGCCGCGGAGGCCGCCTTCGCGGGTGGCGGTTTCGTATTCGGAGAGCGCAGTCTTCTTGATGGTGCCTTCACGCGTCGCCATGACCACGTATTGGTCGGGCGCGAATGATTTCACGCAAAGCATCGAGGCCACTTTTTCTTTGTCGGCGAGGCGGAGGAAGCTCGAGACCGATTTGCCCTTCGAGGTGCGCGTGCCTTCCGGAATGTCGTAGATTTTCTTGGCAAAACATTGGCCGGTGCTCGTGAAGAACAACGTGTAGTCGTGGGTCGAGGCCGTGAAGAGGTTCTCTGCGAAATCCTCCTCGTATGTCTCGGCGCCGATGACGCCTTTGCCGCCGCGCTTCTGTGAGCGGTAGTCCGTGACGGGCGTGCGCTTGATGAAGCCAAGGTGGGAAACAGTGATGACGCAGCCCTCGTTCGGGATGACGTCTTCCATGCGGAGTTCGCCGGCATCGTCGATGATCTGGGTGCGGCGGGGCGATTTGTATTTTTCGCGCAGCGCGAGCAATTCGGATTTGATCAGCGCCATCAGTACGGGCTCGGAGTCGAGGATGCCCTGCAACTCGGCGATGAGCTTCATCAACTCGAGGTATTCCGCTTCGATTTTGCCGCGCTCGAGGCCAGTGAGTTGGTAGAGGCGGAGTTCGAGAATCGCGTTGGTCTGGATTTCGGAGAGCGGGTATTTCGCCATCAACTTGATCTTCGCTTCATCGCGATTGGAGGAAGCGCGAATAATTTTAACGAAGTCGTCGAGGTTATCGAGGGCGATGATGTAGCCTTCGAGGATGTGGGCGCGTTTCTTGGCCTGATCGAGGCGGAACTGCGTGCGGCGCGTGATGACTTCGCGGCGGTGATCGATGTAACATTCAAGGAGTTCCTTGATGTTCATCTGCTTTGGACGCTTCTTGTCGAGCGCGAGCAAGATAACTCCGAAAGAGGATTCGAGCGCGGTCTTTTGGTAGAGCTGATTGATGACGATCTGCGACTGTTCACCGCGCTTGAGCTCGATGACGATGCGGGTGTTTTCGTCGGATTCGTCGCGGAGATCGCGGATGCCATCGATCTGTTTTTCGCGGACTAATTCGGCGATGCGGAGGACGAGCGTCGAGCGGTTTACGTTGTACGGAATCTCTGTGATGACGACCTGTTCGCCGCCGCCTTTCATTTCCTCGGTGTGCGCTTTGCCGCGCGTGCGGACGATGCCGCGGCCGGTGGTGAGGTAGGACTTGATGCCGGCGCGGCCGGTGATGAAACCGCCCGTTGGGAAATCGGGGCCGGGAATAAACGTGACGAGTTCGTCGACGCTGATCGATGGGCGGTCGATGATCGCGCAGGCGGCGTCGATAATTTCGCTGAGATTGTGTGGCGGGATGTTAGTCGTCATGCCGACCGCGATGCCGGTCGAACCGTTCATCAGCAAGTTTGGCAGAGCGGCGGGGAGGACGGTGGGCTCGGTGGTCGACTCTTTGTAGTTGGGGACGAAATCGACGGTGTCTTCCTCGATGTCCTTGAGGAGATCTTCGGCGATATCCTTGAGGCGGGCCTCGGTGTAACGATAGGCGGCGGCCATATCGCCGTCGACGGAACCGAAGTTACCTTGCGGATCGATGAGCGGATAACGCATGACCCACGGCTGCGCGAGGCGGACGAGGGTGTCGTACACGGAGGAGTCGCCGTGCGGGTGGTAATTTTTGAGTACTTCACCGACGACGCCGGCGCACTTGTCGAACGGGCGATTGTGCAGCAGGCCTTCGCGGAACATCGCGTAGAGCACGCGGCGTTGCACGGGTTTCAGACCATCGCGGGCATCAGGAAGGGCTCGGGCGACGATGACCGACATCGAGTACTCGATGTAGGCTGTCTGCATGATGTCCGTGATGTTCGCGGTCGTGAGTTTTTCGTTGGCGGTGGTATACATGTCTGGGAAAGTAGCGAGTAGCGAGTAGCGGGTAGCGAGTAGCGAGTTGGTGATCGGAGTGCCGCGAATCGATGCTCGCTACTCACTACCCGCTACTTCAAAAATTATACGTCGAGGTATTGGACGTTGAGGGCGTTGTCTTCGATGAATTGACGGCGGGGTGGGACTTCTTCGCCCATCAACAAAGTGAAGAGGGCGTCGGCTTTGGCGGCGTCGGGAATGGAAACCTTGAGGAGCCGGCGATGCTCCGGATCCATGGTGGTTTCGTAGAGCTGTTTCGGATTCATTTCACCGAGACCTTTGTATCGTTGAATCGACAGACCCTTGCGGCCGTTGGCGCGGATTTGGGTGACGATTTCGAGTGGGCCGAAGAGTTCGGTTTTGTTTTCCGATTTCTGGCCGGCGTTCTCGGTCATCGTGTAGCGGGCTTGCTCTGTGATGCTCGTTTGCGCGATATCGAGGCCGGTTTGCGCGAGGGCGTTGAGCAGCTTCGTCATCTCGGTGCTCTCGAAGATTTCGTGGATCGTGATGCGCTTGGGCGTGCCGGTGAGCTTCTTTTCGGTGTAGAAAGGCGAAGCGGTGCCACTCTCGCCGGGCGGGGTGACTTCGATTTGTTCGGTGAGGTCGGCGTTGAGTTTGCGGGCTTCGAGGAATTGAGCGCGCGCGTGCTCGTCCTTCAGGAATTCGTGGCTCTCTTTGTTGCCTTGGCGAATGCGGGCTACGTAGCGCGGGAGGGCGAGCGTGGTTGGATCATGTTCATCAAGATATTCGGTAAGCGGGGCGCCGTAGCGCGTGACGCCACCGCCGAGCTTCTCAAGAACGGCGAGATTTTCGACGATCTGTTCGATCTGCGCGGGAGCGAAGACGTGTTGGTCAGAGACGCGCTGAAGAATGATGTCCTCGGAACCGAGCTCCAGCAGGATGCGGTTGAGCTGGTCGTCGTTGTCGACGTATTGCTCGCGCTTCTTGCGCTTGATTTTGTAGAGCGGAGGCTGGGCGATGTAGACGTAACCACGTTCGATCAGGCCTTTCATTTGCCGATAAAGGAACGTGAGGAGGAGAGTGCGGATGTGGGAGCCGTCCACGTCAGCGTCCGTCATGATGATGATCTTATGGTAGCGGGCCTTGGCGGCGTTGAAGCCGCCGACCGATTCGTCGCCCTCGCCAATGCCGGTGCCGCAGGCCGTGATGAGGGTTCGAATTTCCTCGTTGGAGAGCACCTTATCAAGGCGGGCTTTCTCGGTGTTGATCAACTTACCGCGGAGGGGGAGAATCGCTTGAAACATGCGGTCGCGGCCTTGCTTGGCGGAACCACCGGCGGAGTCACCCTCGACGATGTAGAGTTCGGTCAGGGCAGGATCGCGTTCAGAACAGTCAGCGAGTTTGCCGGGGAGGCCGCCGCTGGAGAGCGCGCCTTTGCGGACGGTTTCGCGGGCTTTGCGCGCGGCCTCGCGGGCGCGGGCGCCGTTGAGGGCTTTCTCGACGATGCGCTTGGCGACGCCGGGATTGGTCTCGAAAAAGAACATGAGACCCTCGTAGCACACCGAGCCGACGATGCTTTCGACTTCGGGTGAGAGAAGTTTGACCTTCGTCTGCGATTCAAATTTCGGGTCGGTGTGTTTGATCGAAATGACGGCGGCGAGACCTTCGCGGACGTCGTCGCCGGTGATCTGTGGATCTTTGTCCTTCAGCAGATTGTTGGATTTCGCGTGTTGATTAATCGCGCGGGTGAGGGCGCTGCGGAAGCCGGAGAGGTGGGTGCCGCCGTCGGGATTGTGAACCGTGTTGGTGTAGCAAAGAACCTGGTCGTTGTAGGTGTCGTTGTACTGCAGGACGATTTCCGCGTGCACTTCGGCGGGTTTATCGTCGAGGCTGACGGTGGTTTCCTTGACGATGCGGATGGGCTTCGGATGGATCGGGGTTTTGCCCGTGTTGATCTGCTTCACGAACTCTTCGACGCCGTCCTTGTAGTAGAAGCGTTCCGGTTTCGGCTCGGACGGACGTTCGTCGGTGAAAATGATTTCGAGACCTGAGTTGAGGAACGCCAGTTCGCGCAAGCGCTGGCCGATGCGGGCGCTTTGGAAGACCGTGGTGTCCTTGAAAATCTCGGCGTCGGGTTTGAAGCTGATGTACGTGCCAGTGCTGCTGGCTTTGCCGATGACGTTGAGCTTCTGAATGGTTTTGCCGCGCTCAAATTTCATGTGATGCACTTGCCCGCCGCGCGAAACCTCGACTTCGAACCATTCCGAAACGGCATTCACGCACTTCGCGCCGACGCCGTGCGTGCCGCCGGAAAATTTGTAGCCGCCCTGGCCGTATTTGCCGCCGGAGTGGAGCGTGGTGAGCACCATTTCTACCCCGGGAATTTTATAGACCGGATGAATATCGACCGGGATGCCGCGGCCATTGTCGCGAATGCTGATGGAGCCGTCGACGTGGATGTTGACCTCGATGCGCGTGCAGAAACCGGCCAGATGTTCGTCGACGGAGTTGTCGAGCACTTCGGAAACGCAGTGATGCAGCGCGCGCTCATCGGTGCCGCCGATATACATGCCGGGCTTTTTGCGCACGGCTTCCAGGCCCTCGAGTTTGCCTAATTTGGAGGCGTCGTAGGCGTCGGCGCCGGCTTGATTCTTAGCTTGGTGTTCGGCTTCTTCGGAGGTGGACATTTATAGGGTAAAATTGAACAAAAAGGTCTAGTAAAACGGCGCATCTCACAACGTTTTTCTAAGTAAAAATCAGGGTATTTTTGGCGTAAAAAACACCATTTTAAATCGTTGTTTGCCAACGTTTAAAAATAGAGCGATTTCGTCCCGTTTTGCAATCGTCTCGCGCTCCTCTTTACCGGCAGGTTTTTGGCGATGGGCGCGACGGAAATTGGGGGTTATTTTATTTGGCCGCTGGTTTCGTTTGACCGCGTCTGCGTGCATCGCACAGTGACCGCAACATGGTTGCTATCAGTTTGGAAAAATTGCTCATCCTACAAGAACGCGACCGTAAACGACTGGCGTTCGAGCAGCAACTCGCCGCAACGCCTCGCGAACGCGCGACGATAGAAGGCAAAATTGCCACGGAGAAGGCGGCCATTGAGTCCGCCAAAGCTGAATGGCACGGCTTGGAATCCAAAAAGAAGCAGCTAGAGCTTGAAATCGGCAGCGCGCAGGACAAAGCCGGCAAATACCGGATTCAGCAGAGCCAAGTGCGGAAGAACGACGAATACCAGGCACTCACGCACGAGATCGCGACGATGGAATCCAATATCCTTAAGCTCGAGGAACAGGAGATTGGCGTGATGATTTCCATTGATGAAGCGAAGAAGCGCTTCTCGGCGGCGGAAGCGGAGCTGAAGCAAAATATCGTGGGGCACGAGGCCAAGATTAAGGTCCTGCGCGAGCGGGAGACCCATTTGCAGACCGATGTTAAAGACGCGCAGGCGACTGTGGCGGAAGCCCGCCAGGACGTGCCTGCGCCGCAACTGAAGATTTACGACCGCATCTCCATTAAGCCCGGTCATCCGGTCTGCGTCCCGGTCACGGCGGCGCGTTGCGGGGGCTGCCATTTGAAGGTTTCGGCTAATGTTGAGCTGGAGGCGCGAAAATTAGAGCAAGTTACCACTTGCGACCAATGCGGACGCATTGTGTATTGGGCTCCTTAGTTTTGGGGCCAGATCTTCGCTCCGAGTTCTTTGAACAAGGAGAGGAAAGTCCGGACACCATAGGGCAGGATTCCTCCTGAAAGAGAGGGAGGAGCGCTTCAAGGCGCTTCGACGGACAGTGTCACAGAGAATATACCGCCACGCGGGCAACTGCGGGGTAAGGGTGAAAAGGTGGGGTAAGAGCCCACCGCGCCGAAAGCAATGACGGCGGCACGAAAAACCCAATCCGGTGCAAGACTAAATAGGGGACTCGGCGGCCCGTCGGACAGTCCCGGGTTAGTCGCATCCCGCGGTGTCCCGCGCAAGTGGGCCAATCGCGAGACCTGCCGCCTTCGGGCGGCTTGAGAGAAATGAAGATCACGTCGCATTAATCGTGCGGCGGACAGAATCCGGCTTAACGGCCCCAAAACTAAGCTTTTTCCCCCTGATTCCGGCCTGCCGGCCCTTGAAAACGACCGGCGGATGGACCCGATCGGCGAGGCCCAATGGAATTCTCCCTTGACTCACTGCCTCGTGTCTGAGTTTTAGCCCCTTCCAACTTATTTAAGACCCATGGCCAAGACCAAGTCAGCGATCAAAGCCGCCCGTAAATCCACCCGTAATGCTGCGCGCAATCAGGCGACCAAGAC
>JANYFP010000080.1 GCA_025362555.1 Verrucomicrobiota bacterium | reverse complement strand
CCGCGACGTGAGTCTGCAGGTAGGCGATGATGCCGAGTTCTTTGCGCCCGATTTTGTGGATCTTGCCGTTGGGGAAAGAAATTTCCAAACGGTCGGGATGGACTTGAGCGCCCAGAAACGGGAACGGACCATCGGTTGTTTTTACGTTTTTGGTGACGTTGAAATCCTTATTCGATTCGGCCCGGCGGAGAACGGCATTAATGCGGGCAACCAGCTCGAGATAGCTGAAAGGTTTGGTGATGTAATCATCGCCGCCCATATTTAGGCCCTTGATTTTGTCCGACTCCATCGAATTTCCCGTCAGGAAAATAACCGGGATATTGATGTCCTGATTCTTGAGCTCCTTGAGCATCTCGAAGCCGTTCAAGTCGGGCAGCGTGAGATCAAGCAGCAGCAGATTCGCGAAATTATGCTGGAGAAAACGCAACGCAGGCGCGCAGCGATTATAAGCTTGGACATGCATACCGGCTACTTCGAGCTGCTCGGTAATGATGTTTAGCAATTCAGGTTCGTCTTCGACAGCGACGATCAAGGGGCGGGGTTCGGCACACATGGTAAGTTGGGGATAGATTAGACCGGTTCTATTCTTTTACAATTAGACAGGGGTTTGTCAAAGCCTTGTTCGCAAGAGTTCTACGTGCTCGATTGAGACAGAGATTCCTTGTAATTCGGCACGGGAGGCGTTCGCTGATGATATTTCCATCCGCTGATCTCCCCCAAAAAACTATTTTAGCCATGAAAGTCACCTTAGGGCTTTTGCAACATGCCTGTTCCGCCAGTCCGGCGGATAATTTGAAAAAGACCCTCGCGCTGACCGAACAGGCGGCGAAAAAGGGGGCGAAAATTATCTGCACCCAGGAGCTTTTTCGCTCTCAATACTTCTGTCAGAGCGAAGACCACGAGAATTTTAAACTGGCTGAGTCGATTCCTGGTCCCAGCACGGTGGCGTTCCAAAAATTGGCCAAGAAATACAAGGTCGTGATCGTCGCGTCGCTGTTCGAGAAGCGTGCGTCCGGCCTTTACCATAATACTGCCGTTATCATCGATGCGGACGGGGCCCTGCTGGGCATATATCGGAAGATGCACATTCCTGATGACCCGCTTTTTTACGAAAAGTTCTATTTTACTCCCGGTGATACCGGGTTCCGCGCCTGGCAGACAAAGTACGGTAAAATCGGGGTCCTGATTTGTTGGGATCAATGGTATCCGGAGGGCGCCCGCCTGACTGCACTGCAGGGTGCGGAGATCCTGTTTTATCCGACGGCGATCGGCTGGCATCCGAAGGAAAAAGCCGAGTATGGCCCGAATCAACACGGTGCCTGGGAAATCAGTCATCGCGGCCACGCGGTGGCGAATGGCTGCTACGTTGCGGCAATTAATCGCATCGGCACCGAGAAACCGATCGGTGGCGACGGCCTTGAATTCTGGGGCCAGAGTTTTGTGGCCGGGACGAGTGGGCAGATTTTGGCAAAGGCCAGTGTCGACCAGGAAGAGATTCTGCTCGTGCCCGTCGACTTGGACAAAGTCGATGTCACCCGCACTCACTGGCCATTTCTCCGCGACCGACGGATCGACGCGTACGGTGATTTAACGAAACGGTTTATCGACTGAGTGCGTTGAATCTGACTTGTGGCCGTCACGGCCGCTGCTCTATCCAGCGTGTCCGGAGGCCGCGCTCCACCCATGAATTTACGGAATAAGAAAATAGAAACAGAAAAACTGAAACTGGCTGGCTCCGTTCCAACGAAGCTCGGCTTTCGCATGCCCGCCGAATGGGAACTGCAGGCGGCGGTCTGGCTTTCCTGGCCGCACAATTTGCAGACTTGGCCCGGGCAATTCCGGCCGATTCCGCGCGTTTTCGCCGGCATCGTGGCGCAAATCAGCCGCTTCGAACCGGTGCGGATTAATTGCGCCGCGCGTTTGCAGGACAGGGCGAAACGGCTTTGCGTCGCGGCGGGTGCGGACATGGCGCGGGTCACTTTCTACAATCACCCGACCAACGATGCGTGGTGTCGCGATCACGGGCCGATCTTTGTGAAAAACGACCGCACGAAGGAAGTGGCGGTCACGGATTGGGTGCACAATGCGTGGGGCGGCAAATACCCGCCGTACGATCTCGATAATAAAATTCCTCCCAGCATTGCGCGAAAATTGAAGATGCGCCGCTTTGAAAATAATCTGGTGCTCGAAGGCGGTTCGATCGACGTGAATGGCCAGGGCTTGTTGCTCACGAGTGAGCAATGCCTGCTCAATAAGAATCGCAATCCCCACCTGACGCGCGCGCAGATCGAGCAGAATCTGAAGGATTATCTCGGCGTGAAGACCGTGTTGTGGGTGGGCGAGGGGATTGTCGGCGATGACACCGACGGCCACATCGACGACATCACCCGGTTTTACAAACCCGACGGATTTGTCACCGCAATCGAAACCAACCAGCGCGACCCCAATCACAAATTGCTCGAGGAAAATCTGGAGCGGTTGAAAAATTTTCGCACGCCGGCGGGGAAGAAATTCGATATCGTGACGCTGCCCATGCCGAAGCCGTTTGGCTTTCGCGGGCAGCAAGTCCCGGCCAGCTACGCCAATTTTCTCATCATCAATGGCGCGGTGCTGGTGCCTCAGTTTCAGCAAAAGAAGCGTGATGCCGAAGTCTGCGCGATTTTGGGTGACTGCTTTAAAGGCCGCGAAATTATTCCCATCGATTGCTATCAACTTATTTGGGGACTCGGCACCTTGCATTGCCTGTCGCAACAACAACCGGCCTGACCGGTCTGACAAAACATTATGAAGTCTTTCGCTTTTTTTGCTCTCGTCGTCGTCGCCTTACTGTCCGGTTGCGACTCCATGTCCTCCCGCGTGCATGATCGGTTTTCCGCTGTTCCGCCTCAGACCCGCACGTTTGCGGCTGACCGCCGCGCGGTTTTTGCCGCCGGACAGTTGGCGGTGAAAAATCTCGATTTAATGCTGGGACGGACGTCATTCGCCAAAGGGTCAATTGAAGCTTATGCCCCGATCCGTCAGGGCGACGCGATTCATGACACCCGCCAGACCACCATGCAGATCAATTTTACGGAAACGGAAGGTGGGACCGAGGTTGCGTTGCTGGTTTCAGACAACACCGAGGGCAATTTCCCCGGCGGCGTCAGCCAGAAGGGTCTACGGGAGCATAGTTTGTACGAAATGTACTTTGCTGCGTTGCAGCAAATTTTGCTCGAAAAGGGCTCGATCAAAGCTCCGTAAAAACCCTGATTTTACGCTTGCCGGAGAGTAGGGGATCGGGGACGTTCACCCCTCACGCGATGTTCTTAAGTCAGGCCGATGTTGTCGCGTCGCTCCCGTCGGCTTGTTCGACAGTCCAACCCTCAACCACCGGATCCGCAAGGATCCAAGCCGGAAGCCGTGTGCTTTGGAGCAATCACCCGACATTTCGACCACAGTCATCATGAGTTCGTTAATGCAAGACCTGTTAGCCCAGAGCTCCTTCGACAAACTGAAGGAAGGTTCAATCGTCTCGGGCGTTATCACTGAAATCCGCGCCAATGAAGTAGTCGTCGATATCGGCGGCAAAGCTGAAGGCGTCATCTCCGCCAATGAGTTTTCCGATCTTGGGGAACTTCAGATTGGTTCCGCAATCGAGGTCATCCTCGAGAAGCTCGAAGACAAGGAAGGTAATCCTGTCCTCTCTTACGAGCAGGCCCAACAAAAGAAGAACTGGGAAAATATTCTCCAGAAGTGCCAAGAGGGCGCCGTCGTTGCCGGCCGCGTCAAGGCCAAGGTCAAGGGCGGTCTGATCGTTTCGATCGGCGTCGACTCCTTCCTTCCCGCCTCGCACATCGACATCCAGCCGCCCAAGAACCTCGATCAAT
>JANYFP010000079.1 GCA_025362555.1 Verrucomicrobiota bacterium | reverse complement strand
CTGCAACGCCACTAATAATCCGCAGGCGGAAAATCCCACCTACCGGACGATTGCCCTGACGCGCGAAGTCTTCATCGAGTCCGATGATTTTGCCGAAGTGCCGCCGCCGAAATATTTCCGCCTCAAACCCGGCGGCGAAGTCCGCTTGAAATACGCCTGCATCATCAAGCTCGACGAGATCGTGAAGGATGCCAGCGGTGCCGTCACCGAACTGCGTTGCACTGCCGATCTCACCACCCGTGCCGGCGGGCCGAACGTCGACCGTAAAGTGAAAGGCACGATTCATTGGGTCAGCGCCACGCGTTGTGTTGAAGCTGAAGTGCGGCTCTATGACCGTCTCTTCAACGTCGCCGAACCAGCGGCGCAGGCCGATTTCCTGAAAGTCGTGAATCCGCATTCCCTCGAAGTCGTCACCGCCAAACTCGAAGCCTCCCTGGCCACCGCGAACGCCGGGGAAGTTTTCCAATTCGAGCGCCTCGGTTATTTCACCCTCGACGCAAAAGACGCCCATCTCTCTGCGCCCAGCACGCCATCAAAATTGATTTTCAACCGCACGATCACGCTCAAAGACGCGTGGGCCAAGTAAGCTCAAACCCCATTTCAGTCTGAGCTTTTGTTCGGGCGCGATCGGCTCACTTAGGCTTTACTCGATTAAGTTCCAGGTCGCGTCACTGGATTGGTTGTGGGATCAGAAAGTTTCCAGGGAAATGCCCTGATGGGGATTTAACCACCGAACTACCAGCTATTTTAATGAAGCTCCTTAAGCTCAAGCGGCTGCCGCATTCCCATGCACAAACCAAGCCGTTGAGGTCAATCCGCGCCACCTCCCAGCGAATGAGTCCGGTTCCGTCGCTGAAACTATTGTTTGCGAAATATTCCGTGCTCCAACCTTGATCGGAGTGCGTCGGTTTTTCCCCCCAATAAAAAACCCGCACTCGTTAAGTGCGGGTTGGATCTGGGGAAGGCGAAATAGAACAACCGACTTACTTAGCGTCGGTCTTTTTTTCTTCCGTCTTCTTGTTGTGATGCTTCACGTGTTTCTTGTGCTTATGTTTGCCGGATTTCGGCGCGGCATTTTGGGTTGGCGCAATGGGTGCCGGCACCGGATCGGTGATCACCGCCGCAAAAGCGCCGGCGGTGGCAAAGGAAAGAATCAAAGAAGTAAGGAGGAGGATTTTTTTCATGGATGAGAATGTGACGCGATGACCGCGATTACGTTACACGACGGCAAAGAGCGATTGCACCATCAAGCAGAATCATCCCGAAATCGGGACGGCGAAATTTCATTTTCATAAACCACGAGCACCTGAAGGACGCCCGTAAATGAATTAAGTATTTGTTCTTTAATGAATTAAATTAGTTCCAGCCCTTGGCATTCCACCTGCAATCCTAATCGCACTTCCATGCTCGGCAGCGAATACAATTGGCTAATCAGTTCCACCCGCCCGGCCGAAGGCCCGCCTAAAATCACGCTCGTTGGCACCAGTTGGATTACGCTGATCGTCGCTGCAGGTTGCTTTCTCTCGATTGCGCTCCAAGCCGAACCCACCCGAGTGGCGCTCACGAAAGCAGCAACCCCTGCGCCGGATCTTAAATCGCCAAGCAAAGCCTCGCCGCACCAGCAAATCCCCTGAGCCATGATCATCGAAACGTTTCTCCAAGACCTCCGCATCGGCCTTCGCGTGCTCACGAAGGAGAAATCTTTTTGCGCCCTCGCGGTCTTCGTCCTCGCGATCGGGATTTGCGCCGTCGCGACGCAATTCTCCATCGTGAACGGAGTCCTGCTTCATGCCTTCACCTTTCGCGATGCCGATCGACTCGTCGACGTGCAGCTGGTCGACCCCGTCAATTTCAAGCCGGATAATTTCAACTCCCAGATCACGACGGCGGATTTCGCGGAGATGCGAGCCCAACAAAAATCCTTCTCGGAATTTGTCGGCTACTTGAACGGTTCGACCGTCAACCTCACCTCCAACGGGCAGCCCAAACGACTTCAAGGCGGGTACATCACCCACGATTTTTTTCGCGCCCTCGGAGTCTCACCCGTACTCGGTCGCGATTTCCTGCCGGAAGAAGACCGCGCGGGCGTCGACAAGGCGGTGCTTATTAGCGATGCGCTTTGGCGCAGTGATTTCGGTGCCAACCCCGGTGTGATCGGCCAAGCCGTCCGCGTGAATGGACGCCCCGGAACCATTGTCGGAGTGATGCCGCCAAAATTTGCTTTCCCGTCCAACGAACAACTCTGGATCCCGGTCAACACCGAGTTTCCCGTGAAAGCCCGCAATGATCGCGGGATCAATACCATTTCCATCATCGCCCGTCTGAAAGTCGGCGTCAGTCTCGAGCAAGCGAGCGCTGAGATTTCAGCGATCGGCCAGGGATTTGCCACCGCGTTCCCGGATACGAACAAGCAATATACGATGGGATATATTCGTCCCCTCATCGCTGCATTCACTGGCGGTCAGCTCAACGGCATTCTCTACACGATGCTGGCTTTCTGCGTCGGAGTCTTACTGATCGCCTGCGTCAACGTCATGAACATGCAGTTCGCACGCGCCACCCTGCGGGCCAAAGAACTCGCGGTCCGCTCGTCGCTCGGCGCCACCCGGAGTCGCCTGATTCGCCAGATGCTCACGGAAAGCCTGCTCGTCGCCTGCATCGGCGCAGTCGTCGGAGGAGGCCTGGCGTACTGGGCCACCGATTACCTGAACCTGCTGGTACACACTCTGGCCAACCCCATTCCCAACTGGATGATTTTCGCCCTCGATGGCCCCGTCCTCGGTTTCATCATTCTGGCTACACTTCTGTCCGCAGTGATCTCCGGCTTCATTCCAGCTTGGCTCTCCTCCCGGGCCCGCGCGATCGATGTGCTCAAGGAATCCGGGCGCGGGAACACCGGGCGATCCGTTGGCGTCATTACCAAGGGGCTCGTGGTCTTCCAAATCCTGATTACGACCGTATTGCTTATCGGCTCGATGCTGCAGCTCCAATCGATCATCAAGCAGCAGACGATCAACTACGGCTATGATACCGGTTCCGTCCTGAGCGCCCGCATGGGCTTAATGGACGGCGATTACCCCACGCCGGAAAAGCGCCAGCTGTTTTATGAGCATCTCCTGCGCGAACTCCGGGCGACGCCACAATTCGAATCCGTTGCGCTTACCAACCGTTTTCGCATGGTATTTTCCGGCAACAGCCCGATCGAAATCGAGGGCAAGGAATATAAAATCGACAGCGACCGCACCACTGCGGAAGCGGAGAATATCAGCCAGGGCTACCACACAGTGCTCGGTCAAAAATTGCTGGAGGGAAGAGAGCTGGCCGACGAGGACTCCGATCAGAAAATGCCAGTTGCCGTCATCAATGCGACCTTCGCAAAAAAACATTTCGGCGCCCAGAGTCCGCTCGGACGTCGCTTCCGCAGTATTCAACAAAATGGCACCCAACCGGGTCCGTGGCGCATCATCGTGGGCGTCGTCGCCGACGTCCGCATGGCTGGCCCCTTCGACACCAAGAGTGATGGCACCGGTTACTATGTGCCCTACTTTGCCGCGCCCTTCGGTCCCTTGGCCCCCACTCCCCAAGTGCAGCAATTTAGTACCGTCATTGTGCGCCCTCACGGTGGTCAACGCCCGGAAGCACTCGTTCAAACCATCCAAAATGTCGTGAGCAAAGTCGACCCCAACCTCCCACTCTACTTCGTTTCGACCCCCAAGGTCGCTCTCGACGGTTTTTTGGCCCAGAATCGAATCATGGCCGTCATGTTTGCCGTCTTCGGTGCAATCGCAGTCATGCTGGCCTCGGTCGGCCTCTATGGCGTGATGAGTTTTTCCGTCAATCAACGCACCCAGGAGTTCGGCATCCGGATGGCACTCGGTGCCGACAGTCAGCGCATTCTTGGAATGGTAATCAAGCAGGGAGCCTGGCAAATCGGCCTCGGGTTGAGTCTCGGGCTGGGACTTTCGGCGCTCGTGGCAACCCTCGGCGCCGCGGGAATCTCGAATGTGCTCTTTGAAATCAATCCCCGCGACCCGCTGACTTATTTCGCCGTCGCGACACTACTCGCCAGCGTGTCATTCATCGCGGCCTTCATTCCGGCGAAGCGCGCCACAAAAGTTGACCCTATGGTCGCGTTGCGCGCCGACTGACTCGGCGAAGTGAAAAGTATCAAGCATCAGGTAACAAGCAATCCCCACTCCACCCCACTTCCAACGCGCTCCCAGTTTCTTGCCACTTGGCCCTTGTAACTTGCCCCTTCCCTTTCTCCCCCTCCTCCCATGCTCTCCGATTTCCGCTTCGCTTTCCGCCAACTCATCAAGGCCCCCGGCTTCACGTTCATCGCAGTACTGACCCTCGCTCTCGGCATCGGGATGAACACCTCGATGTTCAGCCTGATGAATTTGTTGATTCTGCAACCGCTGCCTTACGTCGATAAAGACCATCTCGTCCGCATTTACCGCACGACTCCACAATCTCAGGAAGCCAGTCACTCCGCGCCCGACTATCTGGAACTCATCCAAGGCAGCAAAGAGTTCGCTGATCTCGCCGCCTTCCGCATGTGGAGTTATAATCTCGCACCGGCGGACCGCCCGCCGGTCAATCTCACCGCAGCCCGCGTCTCGGCCGGATTTTTTCCGCTCCTCGGGATGCAACCGGAATTGGGCCGCGTCTTCACTCCGGAAGATGATCAGCTGGGCAATCATGTCGCCATCCTCAGCCATTCAACCTGGCAGGCTCAATTCGGCGGGGATCCGGCCGTGATCGGACGCGTCGTGCGTCTCGACGGGGAATCCACCACCGTCATCGGAGTGATGCCGGCTGCCTTCACCTCTGTCTTTTTGTGGGGCCCCGGCGACATCTTCCGTCCGCTCGCTCTCACGGAAGTTGAAAAAAACAATCGCATCGAAAACGAACTTCGACTGATCGGCCGCTTTCATGCCACCGATTCGCTTGAACAACTCAACACCCGGCTGACCACGCTCGCGGCCCGGCTGGCACCTTTGCGCAGTGCGGCGAACAGCAAGGATGGACTGCGCGCCGTCGCGCTGCAGTCACTCGTGCAGAACCGCAATACGCTGACGCTCTCCCTCCTCCTGCTCGGGTTGGCGGGCTTCGTCCTCCTCATCGCCTGCGCCAATCTCGCGAATCTCCAGCTCGCCCGCGCCGTCGCGCGCACTCGCGAATTCGGCATTCGCGCCGCCTTGGGGGCCTCGCGCCGCCGCCTGCTCGGACCGCTCCTCGCTGAAAGTCTCCTGCTCGCACTGATGGGCGGAGGCTTCGGCTTGCTCGTGGCGGTGTGGTCCAACGATTGGCTCTCAAGCCGGATATCGGCGAATGGATTTTTTAAATTCACCATTACGTTCGACTGGTACGTCGTTGGTTTTGCCCTGATGGTTTCCCTGTTCACCGGACTGATCTTCGGCATCGTCCCCGCGTGGATCATGTCGCGGGTCAACGTCAACGAGACCCTGAAAAGCGGCGGCCGCAGTTCCACCGGCGATCGCGCCCAGAACCGGTTCCGCAACAGCCTCATCGTCGCCCAATTCGCCCTCTCACTCGTGCTGCTCGCCGGCGCAGGATTTTTCATTCGCGGATTCGACCAGATGATGAAACGCGATACCGGTTGGAATACGACCGAAACCCTCATGGCCGTCGTCAATCTGCCGCCATCGAAATACTCCAACCCGGCCCAGACTTATTTATTCTACACCCAACTGCAGGAACGCCTCGCCGCTCTGCCTGGCGTGCAACAGGCCACAGTTGCCTGGACGCTCCCGATCTTCCAGTACCTCACCAATCGCAACTACGTCGTCGATGGTCGCGATGCGCCGCCGGCCGGGCACGAACCGCTCGCATCAGTCAACGGCATCACGCCCACCTACCTCGACACGTTGCAGATCAAACTGATCTCGGGTCGGAATTTCACCGCCGCCGACACGCTCACCGCCCCGCCGGTCGCCTTGATCAATGAAGCGATGGCTCAGGCGTTGTTCCCCCACGAGAATCCGATTGGCAAACGCATCGGCAGCGCAGATCCCGCCAATCGCGCGTGGCAAGAGATTGTCGGCGTGGTCTCCAACAACCAATTCGCCATGAGTTTCAACGCCCCAGCCACAAGATTTTTAGTGCTGCGACCGCTTGCCCAGGAAACCTGGACTTATGTTACCGTCTCTCTCCGCGCCCCGTCCCCCGGAAATCTGGCTGATCCGATGCGCCGGGTAATCGCCGAACTGGATGCCGATTTGCCCCTGCAACAATTCGGCACCGTCCGGCAAATCATCGCCCAATTTACCAGCAGCACGAGTATGATGAGCACCGTCCTCGTGGTCTTTGCCGCCCTCGGATTATTTCTCGCCGCCCTCGGCCTCTACGGTGTCATTGCTCGGCTTGTCGTACAGCGCACTCCGGAAATCGGATTGCGCCTGGCCGTCGGCGCGCAATCCCGTGATGTCATTTGGTTGGTCCTCGGCTCCGGAGTGCGCCTCTCCCTGCTTGGCTCGGCGTTCGGCCTGCTCGGTTCCTTTGGCATCTCAAAATTACTCACCGCAGTCGCCCCGGACATGGCACAAGGCGTCCCGTTGGCCACCACCCTCACCCTCCTGGTCCTTGTCACCAGTCTGCTCCTGACCGTCGCCCTCCTCGCCTGCTGGCTCCCCGCCCGCCGTGCCACAAAGGTTGACCCCATGATCGCACTGCGGGCCGAGTGAGAAACGGGAAAAGCATTAAGTAATAATCTTCAAGTACCAGGACACTCACCGCAACC
>JANYFP010000052.1 GCA_025362555.1 Verrucomicrobiota bacterium | reverse complement strand
CGGATCCTGTTTCGTGACGGCGCGCCAAAGGCGCAGCGGCGTAAAGAGTCCGAGATAAAGCAGCGCGAGCAGAAACCAAGTGAGACCGGTCAACACCACGTGCAAAATCCGGTCGAGGGCGCGTTGAACGGGAGCATAGTGCGACGGACTCAGCCACGCCAATACGGCAAGACCACCAGCGAGGCTGGCGACAGACGCCGGAAGAATCCCACCAATCCGCCACCAAAGGAATGTGGTGCCGGCGCAGGCCAACGAGGCTTGCAGACGAGCACGGTTAGCGGGAGCGATAGCCATAGGCCAAAGAGCGTTGGCGCGCACAGTATCAGACACCAACAAAAAAAGGAGGGCGGAATAAACCGCCCTCCCTTGTTCTAGCAAACCGAGACCTAAGATTAGAAGTTCAGGCCGAATGTGAGGCTGCAACGCATCGGCGTACCGATCTCGTACGGCTGCGTAGCGAGAATCGTAGATGAACCCGTGGCTTTCCAACCGAAGTATTCATTCTGACGATTGATGTTCTTAACGTTAAGCTGCACGCTCATGTTCTGACCGGCCGCCTTGAAGTTATAGATCGCGAAGACTTCCGCGTTGAAGGTGCTGGGGTAATAACGGGCGACGTTGCCCACATAACCCTGTAGCGCTTCGCCCGCGTAAGCGAGACCAAGGCCGGCCGACAAGCCCTTCATCTGGCCGCTGGTGAAGCTGTACTTCGACAGGAGGGAGATCTGATTATTGATCGAACCCGTGTTCGCTTGTCCGATGATGCCGGCGCTGATGGCTTCAACGATCTCATTGCTATTATGAGCAAAGCTGAGGACGAGTTGAATATTCTTCGTGGGCTGATAGCTCACATCAACTTCGACGCCCTTGGATTCCGATTTGGCACCGGGGACCAAGTCACCAGCGAGGGTCGCACGAGTCTGGCCCGGGAAGGTGATCGCGCGGTCGGCTGGGGTCATCGCATCCCAACGGGTGGTGTTCAAGTTATTCGCATTCGGGTCCGTCTGCGAACCGCCCTTCTGGGTGATGTCGTAGTAGCTGACGGTGCCGCTCAAGCGACCTTCCATGAGCTCGAACTTCGTGCCGATTTCGTAGCTGGTGCCAACGATGGAGGGCAGTTGGGTACCGAAGGAATTTTTATTGGAATTTGGGAACAACGAGGCTGCGTAGTTCGCAAACACGGAAACTTCCTTGGTCACATCAAACACGACGCCGTACATTGGCGAGCCCTTGCTGATCTCTGCAACCGTGGGAGTCGCGGTCGAACCGTTGGCCCATTGAATGAGCTTCAGATTCGTATGATTGTAGCCGACCGTGGTCTTCAAACGATTGTCCAGCATGGATGCCTGCCAATTGACGAAGACGTTGTCGTTGGAGTTATCCTCGTGCGTGAAACCGTTGCCCGTATTGACTGCGCCCAAGTTGGTCGGAGGCGTGTAGGGAATATTGATCGGGATGTTCGCCTTCACATCATAAACCAGATAAGTTTGGGTCGAGGGAAGGTAGGAGCGGGAAACAAATTTTTCCTGCCAAACGTTGCCGCCAAATGCGATGGTGTTCTTCACTGCGGCGAAATCCAATTTGTACACGCCGGTGGCACCATACGAATGCATGGTGTTCGACCAGTCACGATAGCTGAAACCAGCTTGAATGGTTTCTTTCTTGGTGATGGGGTCGACAATCCAGCCGCCGCCCGCTTCCCAACTGTCACCGCCACCCGAACCATTCGCGTCCCAGCCGTTGCCGTCGATCTGTTTGCGGGAACCGAACTGCATGTAGGCGGTCGCGTTGAAATTATCCGTGATCTTTTGGTTAACCGTACCGCGATACATCGTGGTATCGAGGGAACGGCCGTTCTGACCATTGGACCAATTCCACGTGTAGGGGATTTCCGGATGGAAAACCTGCAGTGGGATGTTGGAGTTATTGCCGAGGGCGTTGCCGGCGGCATCTTGTTCGCCACGGGAGAAGTAGCTCAGGCCATTGGGCTTGGTGCGATGACCTTGCTCAGCCAGGAACATCACTTCCGTGCCCTTGAATGGCTGCCAGTCGAGATTCGTCTGCGTGTAGCGAATGGCGCCTTCGGAGTGGGCGCGAACGTCTTCCGTCTTCGTGAAAGCGCCGTTAAAGCGCACGCCGAATCTGCCTTCGCCGGTGATGCCGGTATAGTTGGCGTCGACCGTGGAGCGATACTCGCCTTCGCTCTGAGCGGTGAGACGGATGGCCCCGAAGTTATGGCTGAAATCAACCTGCTTGGTGATGTTGTTCATCACGCCGCCGGGATAGGAGACACCGTAAAGCGCACCGACCGGGCCCTTCACGACTTCAACGCGAGCGAGACCCTGCGCATCAACGGGGTCATATTCACGAATACCATCCCGCAGGCCCCAGTTTTGCACGAACCCGCGGAAGAGAAATGCATTGTACGCCTGTTGAATCGGATTGTCCGAGTAGACGTCAGCGCCGCCGTTGATCAGAGAGGCGTTGTAGCGCTCCATGTCGACCTGATTGGTGATGCTGAAATCGTCCGTGAAATCCTTGGTGAAAACCTGGATATTAACCGGCACGTCCTTGATCGGAGTGTTGGTGCGGGTCGCCGAAATCGAATTGGCGGAACGATAACCATAGTCACGGTCACTGGAGACGGTGAAAGGGGAAAGCGTTACGGTCTCTTCTGCCACCGGCGCGACGGGCGCTGGGTTGGACTGGGCGAACGCGACACTGCCAAGCGCCGGGAGCGCGAGGATAAAGCACGCCCGGGCAAATCGGGATCGGCTTGACTGCTTAACTGTGGGTTTGTGGTGGTTCATTTTTGTACTATCGATTTTACTGGGTACTGCTTGCCGACTGTGGGTCGGCAAAAATTGGAAAAGGGACGAGCGGCCAAGCAACAGAAGTGGAATGCGGAATCCGGGAACGAGTGGTTGGGGTAAGGACGCGGCGGTGTATCGCAGCGGGTGTGACGGATAAGGCGCACCGCAGTCCCTGGACAAAAGCTTCTGTGCTCTAACGTTAGAGTCGTTACTCTATCATTAGCGTAGATCGGGAAAAAAGACCGGAAACAATCCGCCCGGGTTCGCGCCATAACCCGACCGCCCAGAGCGGATTTACTGTGGCGGCCGGTAATTTTCCGGCAGCGCGAGCTTACTCGCGACTCAGAACGCCGGCCGACGCACCTTCTTCGGCGCGGTGATGCCATCCTGCCAGAAACCGGGAATATAGGTGATCGTCTGCGCCTCGGGAATTCCCCGCTGATACGCATCAGTCATAATCGCGAGTTGTTCCATCGCGCGCTGGCCGACCAGCCGGTGATTCTGCACCACCCCGGCGACATGCGGCATGCTGGGCGGAATATCCAGGCACGCAAACGCCACATCCTGCGGCAGGTGAACGCCGGCGGTGGCGAACGTATCGAAGAGCTCGTTCCAATTGGAAATAATCACATCCACGTGATGCGCCCGCATCCATTCCGGAATGAGCCGGGTCAGCTGGGGGACTTCCGCCAGACTGAAAAAAAGCGGCGGCACACACTCCGCCTCAGGGAGCGAAGCCTGCTCGATCAGCACGCCCATGCCGAAAGATTCCCCCAGCCGCGCCTGATCCTCGCGCGCAGTGGCCAAGCCGATGCGACGGTAACCGAGCTTGCGCAATTGCTGCATGGCGAGCCGCGCCACCTGCAACTGATCATTGGAAATGGCATCAAGATTTGGGGTCAGGTGAAGACACTCGATTTTCACTGCGCAAAATTGGTCCCAGTCGAGATCGAGCTGCTCGATATCGATTTCAAACGTCGAGAGCAGGACGCCCGTGATGCTGCGCGCATTGAGAATGGTATTCAGCCGCGCTGGCGCGAGATGACCCTGGCCGACCACGAAAATATCGAGGGAATGCCCGCGCGCTTCCGCAGCGGCCTTGGCCCCCGCATAGACGAGCGGTTGATAGTGGCTGCCGCCGAAGAGTCGCGTCGTCCCGGCGTGAACCACAAACGCCGAACTCACCACCCGGGCCTGCGGACTGCGGCGGGCGCGGTGGAAATTCAAGGCATCGAGCAACGGATCACGCTGGTAGCCGAATTTTTTTGCGACCGCCCGGATGCGCGCCCGCGTCAGCGGCGGGATGCTGGGATGATCGCGCAGCGCGAGTGAAACGGTGGTGACATGCACGCCCGCCTTGGCCGCGATATCGGCCAGGGTAAAATATCGCTTGGGCGCGACGGGCGCCTTAGCGGCGTTGGGGCGCACTCGCGCCGTCTTGCCAGACGCTTTGGACATAAATGGAGGAGGCGCACTCGGGCACGCCGCGTTCGGTGGTTTTTAATTGGGCGACAACAATGGATACGGCCCGCTCGCCCAGAAGGTGGAGATGCGGTTTCACTCCGGCCAGACCCGGCACAAAAGGTTCGCAAAGACAAAGGCCCGCGCACGCCACTTTCTCGGGCACCCGGAGACCCTCCTGCTCCAGCATAAACTGAATGCTGCTCCAATTGCAGAGCACCACGTCGATCTGGTGACGGCGCACCCACCGCGCAATCATCCCCCCGAGTGATTTGCTATCGATGTTATAGGGAAATAACAGCGGTGGCACGTGGCGCTCCGTGGGAATTGAAGCCTCCTCCATCAAATAACCCGCCGTATGCCGGTGGCCGCAACTATCCTCATCCGCCCGGCCAATCGCGAGTCCGATGCGCCGATAACCGAGCGCCGAAAGCCGGCTAAACGCGAGCCGCACTTCGCGAATGTGATCGTTCCCCACCACCGTCGCCTCGGGCTCGGTATGGCGGGAATGAATTTTGGCCACGGCGTAATCATCCCAATTAAGCGCAATCTCCGCAAAGCCCGGCACGAACGAGGCCATCACTACGCCAGTGATTTGGTTTTCCTTGAGGTATTGCGTGAGACTATGCGTGTCATGATCGTCCTCGCCGACCGCCAGCGGCTCCAACTGGTAACCGAGCAACTCCGCCTGGCGCCGGGCTCCCTCCAGGATCGCCTGCATATACGGCGGGCGCTCGCGGCCGGAACCCATGCCGAAATTCTCCAAGTACGCGATGCGTGGCGCCGGCCCGCG
Source organism: Verrucomicrobiota bacterium (assembly GCA_025362555.1). Classification (GTDB taxonomy): domain Bacteria; phylum Verrucomicrobiota; class Verrucomicrobiia; order Opitutales; family Opitutaceae; genus Lacunisphaera. The sequence goes on along the minus strand of JANYFP010000052.1, from coordinate 16,303 downwards.
AATGCAACCTTGCGCCCGAAATCGGCTGAGGGCGTGAAACACCGGATTAACCTGGTAGCCGAGACGCTCCGCAATTTCCTGAATTTTAATCCGGGTTTTCTCTGGAATGCTCGCGTGCCCGCGCAACGCCAGCGAGATCGTCGTGATATGATAGCCCGCCTCACGAGCCACATCTTTTAACGTGGGCCGCTGCGAGTGAGCCGCGCTACCGGGTGAATTCGAAGGGATCATTGAAGTTCCACGCCAAACCGGCGCCGGTAATTTTGTTTTAATTCCGCAGACGGTAATTCCGGTAAACCGGAGTCAATCGCGCGACGCAGCCACCCGGCCGTTCGCGGATCTCTCAGCTCAATCCCGTGCTCTACCAACTCCACGTGCAACACCGTGACTTGCGGCTTCCGGGCAATAATTTTCTCCAACACCTCGAGGCCCGCCTCACTGCGATTGGTGCGGAAATAAACATCAGCCAGTGCCCGTGCCGCCGAGGGATTGTCAGGCCGATTCTGCCAGGCAAATTGGAAATGGCTCTCGGCTTTGTCCATCTGCCCCGCCTCAACCGCCAGCAACCCCGCCTCAAACTGCATCGCAGTGCTCGTCGGGCACGCCGCCAGCCCCGCCGCGACTGCGCGCGACAATGCCTCATGATCCTTCATTTTACGCATCAAATCAACCAAGTCGAAACGCATGTTCTCATCGCCGGGAGCAAGCGCCACCGCGCGTTCCATTTGCGCGCGTGCCTCCACCGGATCGCCCAACGCAAATCGGACTTTGGCCAACTGTCGCCGGATCCGCGCATCATCCGGCGCGAGCGAGAGCGCCCGTTCCAATGCAGGTAACGCTTGCCGCACCCGACCATCCGCGACCGTCGAAGAAGCGGCCGTCAATAGCGTGTACGGATTGTGACAGTAAGCCGTCAACTCATCGAGCCAGGCATCCGTCGGCTCAATATAAAGTCCGCCATTCTCCATCCGCGTCCGCGCCAACGCCGCCCCCGCCGGATTACCCAGCCGGTCAAACACACTCGCGAGCAAACTCTGCGCGCCACCGGACGTTGGATCACTCGCCACCGCTTGCTGGAGATGACTCCGTGCTGCGGTCCAGCGCTCCAACTGCAAATCACAACGCGCCAGACCGAGCAGCGCGTAGGAATTCCCCGGCGCCCGCGTTAACGCCGCTTGATAAGCCGCCTCCGCGCCCGCGATATCGTTGGCCTTGAACAACGCTGAGCCGAGCCGCAACCAGGCCACCAGATAATCCGGCGCAAGCTGTGTCGTACGGCGCAACAGCGGCAAGGCTTCGTCAAGCCGTCCGTAGCCGGCTAAAATTGAAGCCAGCAAATGGGGCCAACGCGCCTCGCCCGGCTCAAGTATCACCAGCGCCTGATAACCCGTCGTCGCTGGTTCGAGCAAACCATTCGCATGACACAACCGCGCGTACTCCGCCAACGCCGCGAGATCCGGCGGCCAAACTTGCAGCCGGCTCACACACGCCGCGAGCCGGGCATCGAGCCCTGGAGCCTCGGCCCCCACAAGCGCCGGCAGTTCCGGCCGCATCCGCTGCCAAGCCTGGCGCTGCGCATAATTCCGTACCCCCAGCGCCAGCGCCCCCGCCACAATAATCGCGGCAAGCAACAGCAGAAACTTACGGGGCCAATTCATCACAGGTGAGAAAATTCGATCCAGTCACAGCCAGTAATATCAGGGGTGGCGGGGACCGAAAACACAGTGAACACGGCCCAACGCAACAGGCCAAGAGGGTGCTTACTCTAACGTTTAGTGTAAATCTCAATTCCTCGTTCCGCTTCGCCTCAATTCGATCAAAATCATCCTCGGTCCATTCACCGCTCGTCGATGGATCAGTCGATTTTGGGAGTGAGCCCGCAGGCTCGTATGCTCACCCAAGTTACGCGCGAACTAAACCCGTCAAACCCACTACCTCGGCGCACCCGAACCGCCACGACCCGTGCAGGCAACTTTGTTTTGCCCTTCCAAGTGAAAGGCGCTTTCCCTCTCCACCACCCGCCTCCGTCGCCTCTCATGCCTGCCCCGATTCCCTTCTCCTCAGTCCCACGCCCATTTTTTCGCCACTGGCTGGCCTTGGCCGGTTGGCTGAGCGCAGGATTTGGATCGGTCTTTGGCGCGGAGGTCACGCCGAACCTCACGGCATCGCCACTTGCCTCTCTTTCCGGTCCGCACGGCGCGACGCTCTTCACGTCCCTCCCACCCGAACAAACCGGCGTGAAAGCTTTCAACGCGTACGACGACCCGAAAATGTGGTGGGAAAACTACCGCGAATTCAGCCTCGGCGCCATCGGCTCAGGCGTGGCCATCGGCGATTACGACGGCGACGGCCGACCCGATATTTTTGTCGTCAGCAAAACCGGCCCCAACCACCTCTTCCGCAACCTCGGTAATTTCAAATTCGAAGATGTCACCGAACACGCCGGTGTCGCCGGCCCGCTCGGCCATTGGAAACAAGGCGCCGCCTTCGCCGACGTGAACAATGATGGTCGCCTCGACCTCTACGTTTGCCGCTTCGGCGCTCCGAATCTGCTCTTCATCAACCAAGGCGACGGCACCTTTCACGAAGAAGCCGCCACGCGTGGTCTCGCCCTCAACGATGCCAGCAGCATGGCCGCCTTCTGCGACTATGATCGCGACGGCTGGCTCGACGTCTACGTGCAAACCAACGTGCTCGACGGCGAACGCCACCCCAACGGCCAACGCGATCATCTGTTTCACAACAACCGCGACGGCACCTTCACCGATGTCACCGATGCCGCCGGCATCACCGGGGAAACCCAAGGCCACTCCGCCACGTGGTGGGATTACGATGAGGACGGCTGGCCCGATCTCTACGTCGCCAACGATTTCAAAGATCCTGACCAGCTCTACCACAACAACCACGACGGCACTTTCACCAACACCCTTTCCTACGTCGTGCCGCACACCTCGCATTCCTCCATGGGTGCCGATTTGGGCGACATAAATAACGACGGTCATCTCGATCTGCTCGTCGCCGACATGGCCGCCACCACGCGCTACAAAGATCAGCGCGGCATGGCAAAACTCCGCGCAGGCCTGCCCGAAAATGAAGCGCGCCCCGACGCTGCGCCCCAGTACATGCGCAACGCGCTGTTTTTAAACACCGGCGCAGGCGTGATGCTCGAGGCCGCTTTTCTCGCCGGTCTCGACGCCACCGATTGGACCTGGACCGTGCGTCTCGAAGACCTCGATAACGACGGACGCCTCGATGCCTTTTTCACCAACGGCATGGTGCGCGAACTCCACAGCACCGATCTCGTCAAGCGCGTCACAAATTTGGAGCGCATGGCCGATCGCATTAAAATTATCAAAGCCAGTCCGCCCCTCACCGAACGCCACCTCGCCTTCCGCAATCTCGGCGATCTTCGCTTCGAGGAAGTCGGTGCCGCGTGGGGCCTCGATCAGATCGGCCTCGGCTCTGGGGCAGCCTTCGGCGATCTCGATGGCGACGGCGATCTCGATCTCGTCTACACGAGCATCGACGGCGAAGTCACGATCTGCCGCAACGATCGCACTACCGGCCACTCCATCATCATCGATTTGCACGGCACCACCTCGAACCGCTTCGGCATCGGGACCACCGTGCGCCTGGAAACAAACGCCGGCCCGCAAATCCGCACCCTCACCCTCGCGCGCGGCTATCTCTCAACCAGTGAACCCATCATTCATTTCGGCCTTGGCGAGGAAACCACCATCAAACGTCTCACGGTCGAGTGGCCCAGCGGCGCCGTACAAAAAATTTCCAACCTCGCCGTCGATCAGCGCTACACGATCACCGAGCCCGCCAGCCCGCCCGCACCACCGGCGCCGCCCGCCCACACGCCCACCCAATTTACCGAAGTCGGCCAGAAACTGCAGCTCAACGTCGCAAATCACGAACCACCGTTCAATGAACTGAACAACCAGCCACTGCTGCCCTTCCGGCTGAATCGCCCCGGCCCATCCGCCACGTTTGCGGACCTCGATGGCGACGGTGAAGACGATCTCGTCATCGGTGGCGTGGCCGGCTCACCCGGCCAGTTATTCTCCAATCTCGGTGGCGGCGAATTCCTCGCTTACGGCGGCAGCGTATTTCGCGATCTCTCCCCCGTAGCCGATGGTCCCATCCTCGCGTTCGACGCCAACGCAGACGGGCTCCTCGACTTGCTCGTCACCAAGGCCGGCCTCGCTGCACCCGCCGACGCCGCCGGCTATCAACCGCGACTGTTTCTCAACACTGGCCGCGGCCGATTCTCCCCTGCACCCGCCGATGCGTTGCCCCCGCTCCCCATCAGCGTCGGCGCCGTGGCGGCCGCCGATTTTGAACACACCGGCCGGCTTGGAATATTCCTCGGCGGCCGCGTCGTACCCGGAAAATATCCTGCCACTCCACGCAGCGCCCTCCTCGCGTTCCGCGACGGCCACTGGGTTGATGTCACGGCTGAAATGGCTCCGACGCTCGCCGCGCGCGGTATGGTCACCGCTGCGCTCTGGACGGATGTCGATGGCGACGGCTGGACCGATCTGCTCGTCGCTTACGAATGGGGTCAGGTCACCTGCTACCGCAATGTGGGCGGAAAACATTTCGAGGACGTTTCCGAAAAACTCGATTTCAGTTCCGCGGGCACCGGCTGGTGGCGTTCACTCGCCGCCGCCGACTTCAATGGCGATGGCCGGCCCGACTACGCCGTGGGCAACCTCGGGTTAAACACGCCTTACCGCGCGTCGCCCGCAGCGCCGGCGACGCTCTACGCCGGTGTCGTGCTCGCCGGCTCGCTCCCGCAACTCGTCGAGGCAAACACCGAGGGTGGACAGTGGTATCCAATGCGTACCCGCGAATCCCTCGCGACTGTATTCCCCTCGCTCAACGCCCGCTACCCCACCGCCGAATCCTATGCGAAGGCCACGCTCGAAGACGTTTTCCCGCCAGCCGTACTCGCCGCCTCCACCCAATTGACCGCGACGGAATTGCGCAGTGGTATTTTTCTGTCGCAGCCCGACGGCACCTATAAATTCTCTCCCCTACCCCGCCTCGCCCAGATTGCACCGATCAACGGAATGGTCGCCGGGGATTTCGATGGCGATGGCCACACCGATCTCATGACGGTCGGAAATTCCTACGCGCCCATTCCTGAAATCGGCCGCTTCGATGGCGGCATCGGCTGGCTGCTGCGCGGCGACGGCCACGGCGGATTCACTCCCGTGCCAGCCAGTGAGAGCGGATTCATCGTGCGCCATGACGCCAAGGCTCTCGCCATTGCTGACCTGAATCAGGACGGCTGGCCCGATCTGTTCGTGACGCGCAACAACGATGTCGCGCTGACTTTTCTCAACCACGGCAAGGACGGACGACACAGTTTCGGGGTCACGTTGCACGGCGCACCCGGCAATCCTTCCGCAGTGGGCGCGCGACTCACCCTGCAACTGGCCGACGGCTCAACTCAGACCTCTGAAATCACGGCTGGCTCGGGATATTTCACGCAATCGAGTGCGACTGTTTTTTTCGGTTATCCTGATTCTGCTGCTCCGGTGCGTCTCAAAATCCGCTGGCCCGACGGCCGGGAAACTGAGCGTGCATTTAGCACTCCGCCACCCAAGCTGCTAAAAATTTCTGCGCCATGAAAAAGCCATCGCCCCCCGCCACTCCCGCTCCTGCGCCTTTCTGGCGACCCCTCGCACTCGTCGCGCTGGTCGCCAACGTCGCACTCGTTGGCTGGCTGTGGCGCGCCCCGAGGAATTCCGCCGCTGAGCCCGCCGCGGCTGCCACCCCCGCAACCAAATCGCTGCCGCGCGATCGCGCGGCGTACGCGAGTCTCGGCTCGTACATGGCGGAAAATAACCGCGTACCCGATCTCAAGTGGACCGAGCCCCAATTTGCCGCGTTTCTCGACGGCTTCCGCGCGAGTTACGAGGGCCGCGGACTTCCTCTCGACGACGACGCGAAAAAGTTGCGCGACGAAATGAGCCGGCGCGTCCAAGGCATGGTAGCGGCGGAACAACCCAATCCCGTGGAAGATTATTTCCGGACCTTGCGGGAAAAAGAAAATGTGCTGCGCACGGCGAGCGGCCTGCACTACCGCATCACGGAATCCGGCAACGGCGCCACGCCGCGAGCGGACGATTCCGTGGTGATCAGTTTCGCCGGTCGACTCCCCGATGGCCAGACGCTGCCGCCCCTCACGCGTGCCCGAGTCAAAATGGTGGTGCATGATCTCTTGCCCGGACTCGCGGAGGGCGTGCAACTCCTGCGCGTCGGAGGCAAAGCGCTCGTTTATCTCCCGCCCGAACTGGCCTTCACGGAAAAAGATTGGCCGCCCCAATTGGTCAAAGGCACGCCTCTCGTTTTCTTTGTCGAATTGCACGAGATTATCCCGGTTACGCAATAGATAGAGTAGGAGTCTCATTGTCTGGAGAGCGAGTAACGGCAGCGTAGCAATCCATTCGCCCCGTCTGTCGGTGGCGCGTGTCCTGCTTTCGTTCCCGTTCACTCTCCCTTCCTCTCAATGCAGCCTATTCGTTTCCCGGCAAAATTTATTTGGGGCGTCGCCACCGCCGCACCGCAAATCGAAGGCGCCGCCTTTACCGACGGCAAAGGCCCGTCGGTCTGGGACACTTTTTGCCGCGTGCCCGGTGCCGTGCACCATGGGGATACCCTCGATGTCGCCTGTGATCACTACCACCGCTTTGACGAGGATTTCGCTCTCATGCGCAAGCTGGGCATCCGCCACTACCGGCTCTCGATCGCGTGGCCGCGCATCATTCCCGATGGCGATGGCGTGGTGAATCAGGCCGGGCTCGATTTTTATCACCGCATCTTCGATTCCCTCGAACGCCACGGCATCACGCCCTGGGTGACGATGTTCCACTGGGATCTGCCGCAGCGGCTCGAGGACAAAGGCGGTTGGCGCGCGCGCGGTGTCACAGACGCTTTCGCCCGTTACGCCGATACCATTGTACGCGCCTTCAGTCACCGCGTGAAAAATTGGATCACCCTCAATGAGATCTTTTGTTTTACCCGGCTCGGCTATGGCAACGGCCAGAAGGCTCCGGGCGCGCGGGAGAGTGAAGCCGTGGTCAATCAAACCTACCATCACGCCCTCGTTTGCCACGGCCACGGTGTCCGCGCGGTGCGCTTGTACGGCGGCCCTGGCGCACGCGTCGGCCTGACCGACAACGCCATCGTGCCGGTCCCCGTGGACCTCGCGCCTAAAAACATCGCCGCCGCGAAGCGCGTTTTCGTCGAAGAAAACATCCGCGTGCTCGATCCGATCTACCGCGGTCGCTATGCCACGAGCTACCTCCGCGCCGCCGGGGCGGCCGCCCCGAAAGTCGAGCCCGGTGATTTCAAATTGATTTCCGCCTCCACTGATTTTCAAGGCCTGAATATCTACACTGGATTTTTCGTCCGCGCCGGCAAAGGCGGCCGACCAGAGCGACTGCCCTTTCCCACCAATTTTCCCACCGCCGATTGCGCCTGGCTTCAATTGATTCCGCAGGTGCTTTACTGGGGACCGCGTTTCTTCACGGAGCTCTACGGGCCGCTGCCCATCTACGTCACTGAACATGGCGCGGGCTACAATGACGAAGCCCCTGTGAATGGCGAAGTGATCGACCTGCACCGCCGCGAATGCGTGCGGAATTACCTGCGCGAATTACGCTCAGCCATGAAGGACGGAGCGCCGATCAAAGGCTATTTTCTATGGTCCTTTATGGATAATTACGAATGGGAGGACGGCTACGACCGCCGCTTCGGCATCGTGTATAACGATTTCAAAACGCAGGAACGCACCCCGAAACTCACCGCGCGCTGGTACAGCGAAGTCATCCGTCAAAACGCGCTGATTTAAATCGAAGCGATTGATCCGTGGTGAAGCGGATTGACCTCAACCCGCTTCTGGAGAGGAGGAATTTTGGTAGGGCGTGACCGCTGGGCGCGCCTCGAATCAATCTGTGGATCGAGTAGCCACAGTGCCTCCGTGCCTGTAGAATTGGAGGAGCATAAGCGCAACCCCGTGTGCGCAAAAGGCGGCAGGCACGGAGGCCTGCCGCTACTTACCGACGTATTTCGTCTTTCGCCTTCGCTCGCCAAAGCGTGAGCCGGCCCATGCGATCAAACGGCGGATAACCATAAAAACCTCCAGCAACAATGGACGGCCGACCGGACCCATCGAGGTCGCCCACCGCACAACTCATCAGCTGAATCGGCGCCCGCGCCAGCACGTGCGGCGTGAAATTCATCTGCCCGTCATTAACGAAAACCACCAGCGTGACCGCCTTGGGATCTTGCCAATCATTGAAGGCACTCACCGCCACCACATCCATCGCGCCGTCCCCATCGAGATCGACGCCAACCGGACTGAATGCACCCGGCAAATCACCAATGCGATGATAACGGAAGTTTCCCTGCCCGATATTTTCGAGCCATTGCACTCCGTGCCACGGCCGCTTGCCCGGATCAGCAAAAGCGTAGCCATCACCATTGGTGTAAAGAATATCGGGGCGCCCGTCGCGATTGAGATCACACAGACTGATGCCGCTGCTCCCAAAATCCTGATTGGTGGAACCGAAGATTTTTTTGCTCGTGAATTCGCCGTGACCGTTGTTCGCGAAGAGGTAAATTTCCTCCCACTGCTGGGAAACGACGGCGACAATATCCGGCGTGCCGTCTCCATTCATATCCGCCACGCAGACATTCACCGTGCCGGATAAACTGAGCAAAATATGGCTTTCGAATTGCCAGTTCCCGAAATTCCGCATCCAGCGAATTTCCCCCTGATCGTAGCCAAACTGCGCGACCGCCAAATCGAGTTTTCCATCACCGTCAAAATCACCCGCACGGATATCGGTCACGCGGGCGATATGCTCAGCAATGATATGCTTCGTGAAATGCTGGTGCCCATCGTTCTCCAGGATAATGACCGACCCGATCTGATCGTTGTTGGGGAAAACTTCGCCCATGCAAGAGACCAATAAATCGAGATCGCCATCACCATCCATGTCCACCGCCTCCACATGCACGGGCGACGGCAAATCAGCCATCAAGGTCGTCTCCTCAAAACGTCCCGGCGCGACCTGCCGCAGCCAAACCACGGCCTGCAATTTGTCATCGCACGCGAGGATATCCATTCGGCCATCCTGATCGAGATCGTGAACATAAACGTGGGAAATCCACGGTTTCCCCTCGAACGAAGCGCCAATCGCTTCCGCTTTAAATCGCTCCGTATCCTCGACGAGAGTGGCCGCCTTGACCGGCTTCACCCTCGTGCCCTCGGAGCGCGAGCAGCCCAGCACAAACCAACACCCCAACACCACCACCGAGCTCACTAAGCCCCGCAAGAACCGCGCGCGGCTTCGTGAAATTTGATTGGGCGTGACTTCCATGAGTGCGAGAAAATAATTCTCTCCTCTGACAAAAAGCAATCCGGCATCAGGCGATCATTACTCACTGATCCGGATCGAGCGGCCAATCGTCCGTGCGAAAAGAAGTGGCCGGCAAGCCAGCCCCGTTGAACAGCGTGGCGATCGGATTCGCTTGCCAGGCGTAGCGCGCGGCAATCGGCGCCGGTACGTCCGGCGAAGAGACCACCACACTCTCCCCCTCCATCCTCGCTTGGGCCCAGTGCCACCGATGATCCGCGCCAGCGACGGAGAATTCCCCCAGCGTCGCTCCGCGCTTCACCAGCGTGCCATCGCCCGTATCGAAATGAAGTGTGAGCTCGCTGCTGTGTTTTTCCAACGAACGGAAAATCGGACCCGAGGCCACCATCGGTTGATGATAATTGCCCGCGAGCGCACACCGGGCGAGTCGCTCGCCGACGGTTCGCTTTTCCTTCGGATGAATATTATCCGCCTCGCCCGTATCGAGCGTGACCGCGAGGCCCGTGTTGACGGTAGCGGCCACCGCTTGTGCCTGTGCTTCCCGCACTGCCGTCCAACCGTCTGAGCTTGGTTCGCTGCGATGTGCCATGAACGCCGGCAGGCCCGCCACGTAAAATGGAATATCCCCCTGGCCAAATTGCGCGCGCCAATCCCGGATTAACGCCGGCAGCAGTTTTCGATATTGTGCCGGACGGGTTTGATTCGCTTCGCCCTGATACCAAATCACCCCGGTGAGCGCGAGCGGCGCGAGCGGTGCAATCATCCCATTGGCGAACACCGTCGGCATCGTCGCATAATTTTCCAGATCCAGCGGCCAAGGAAACGGCGGACGCGCATCAACACTCAACCGACCCAACCACGCTCCGGCGAGCGGGATAAAAGTTCCGTCCGCCAACTTCAGCCGCAGCGTTTCGGGTGGTGAACGAAAACCGCCGTTCGCTTTGGTTTTGAAAACGCGCACCGCAAGAATGTTTTTCCCGGCGTGCAACGTGCCGGCTGGAATCGGATAAGCCCGGGGATTCTCGACCCACGAACTCGCCCCAATCCAATGGCCATTGACGTAGGTCGTGTCCATTTTCTCGACCTCTCCGAGAAAAAGGGTGGCCGCGCCCGCAACGTAATCCGGCGGCAGGGTGATCGTGCGGCGAAACCAGCACACACTCGGAGTCGTGGCCACGCCCAGCTCCGAAAACCCGCCCGGCAGAATCACCGCCTGCCACGTCGACTCATCAAGCGCGGGCTGAGCCCATGCCGCGTCACGATCTCCGAGGTCGTGCTCGCCGAGCCAGTGCATCAGGAAGCTGCCGGATTGATTTCCACTTTGACTGCTCAGTCGCTGGATCTCGGCGAGTTGAGGCGTGAATTCACCGAGCCGCGTCAAACTAGCCGCGCTCATCCATGATTCGGCCGGACTGCCTCCGACACTGGCGTTGATCAAGCCGATCGGCACGTGCAATTCCTCCTGAAGGCGATGCGCGAAATAGTAGGCGACGGCGGAAAATCCTGCAGCCGTCTCCGGCGTACAAATCTGCCAATCGCAACGCGGCACCGCGACGGGAAGATAAGCCGTGCGCCCCGCGACCGTGCAAAGTCGGAGCTCGGGATCATTAGCCGCCTGCGCCGCCGCAACTCCGCCCGTGCTGGCGCGCAACGGAATCGTCATGTTCGACTGCCCACTGCAAAGCCACACATCGCCGACCAACACATCATGCAAGACCACGCTTTGCGGTCCGGAAATCTTCACCGCGTAGGGACCGCCCGCGGCCGGAACATCGAGAGTGACCATCCATTTCCCATCGACCGCCGCGACGGACGTGGCGGAATTGTTCTCAATCTCGACGGACACGGTTTTACCCGGTTCCGTCCAACCCCAAAACCGATTCGGCTTATTTCGCTGCAACACCATATGGTCGCCGAAGAGCGGACTCACGAACGGCAGCGGCGTTTTTCCCTCCGTCGGCGGAACCGCCGCAGCGAGGTGCGCAACCATCGCGAAGGTGAGGCCAAGCAAAGACAAAATAAAGCGACGGTTCATCATAGGGCGTAGAATAAGCGAGCATTCGATCAACAAGGACTCGATCGCCCATCTTTTCCTAGTGCCTCCCTGAAGCAATTTTTCCCGCAGTCTAACTATGCACGACGGTTCGGAATGTGTCTCGCGAAGGATGTGAAAAGTAAGCGAAGGCCGGCCCGAGCGAGGGAAAATTCGCCACATGCTGTTGATTGAAGTGAGTACGCTCGCTTCATCACCACTGCGGCAAACGTCCCTGTCTGCCTATAGATTCCGCCATCTGATACCAATCGCCCGATGCTTTTATCCATTTCTGGAATATAAGTTGCGAGCTTGCCTCGCGACGTGGCGCGATGAGCGTGCCATCCACCATTGTGCAAAAGCATTGGGCGATTGACGTGAGATGGACCGGTCTGTCCCAACGCGCTGGCTTGAGATCGAGGGCGACAATGGCTCATGCCCACCCCTTCGCTCCCTTCAAACCCTTCGCGAGACAATTTCCCCGCCCCTGAAGTTTTCAATCCACCGACAACCTCAGAGCTTAAGCAACGCCTGCGTCTGCGGCTCATGCAGATTGGCTTTCGTGACGACGAAGACATCGATGTTCACCACTGCCGGCACCTTCTTGCCGTTAATTAACTCGAGCGCCGCCGCCACGCCTTTGAAGCCGATTTCCCGAGGTTGTTGTGCGATCCATCCGTACAGTGCGCCGGACTCGAGTGCCGCCGCCACCGTTTCGTTAAGATTGAAGCCAAAGCCGACAAACTTTATCTCACCCACGGCTTGCCGATTGGCCAGCACCTGAATCATCGCCATCGTCCCGGGTGTGCCCGAAGCGAGAATTCCTTTGGTGTCGGGATACTTGCTTAATAAAAGATTGGCGCGCTCAAATTGAGTAGCCGCATCGTTGCCCGAGTAAATGTCGCCATGGATTTTTATCTTCGGAAACGCCTCGCGTAATTTTTCCGCAGCCCCGTCTTCCCGATCACCGGTGGCCCCATTGTTCTGCGCATGTCGGAAGAGACTGACCTCGTCTTTTCCCGTGAGCAGACTGGCCAGCAATCGGCCGGCGGCCTCACCCGCCGCCCGATGATTCGTGCCGACGAAAACCCCGCCGATGTTCCCGTCGATGGGAGAATCAATCACCACAAATTTGAGTCCGGTAGCCGCCAAATCCGCCATCGGCTTGGCGAGGGTGGTGCGGTGCGACGGCGCGATGACAATCGCTTCCACGCCTGCGGCCGCGAGGGCGTTGAGCATTAAAATCTGCGTAGCGATGTCCGCTTCGGTCGGTGGCGCTTTGACAATCACTTCGGCGCCAAATTTTTCCCCCGCAGCCAACGCGCCCTGTTCAACGACGGACCAAAACTTCGTGCGTCCCTTGAGGAGAACACCAATTTTGTGTCCCTCGGCAACAGCAGAAGGGAGCCCCTGGATGAGGGCGACGGCAGCAAACACAGAGATGATTTTCAGGCAGCGCATAAATTGACTCGACCCACTTCGTGATCGTCTCTTTTCAACCAAACTTAAGCTCGGGGGTGCATCCTGACCTTTCTTTAACGGGGAACTTGCCTACTATTATAGTTCAGATGGAGCGCGGGACAAAGTGGAATTTTGATCCAGGGAACACAGCGCAACCTTTGTCCGAAATCTGATCGTCCTGCGTTCTCATGGAAGCAAGTCTTTGCGCCTCTGCGCCTTCATCGTGAATAGTTCGGCACTTCCGTTCCCACCATAAGCCAAGCGGACTATTAGGCGAGTTCATTACAAACATTGCTGCGCGCATTCCGTCGAAAATCACGCGCACGAAACCGCAGCAACGAATCATAAACTGTGGGAGCGGGCTTACTCGCACTACCGCACATCCCAACCCATCGCAGATGTAACCCCGGAATTTAACGCGGAGGACGCGGAGCTGGAATGATTCACTGAAGCGAGAAACAGCCCCTGACTTCCCCCAATCAAATCCTCGCGACCGATCCTGAGGTTCAGTTCTAATTTTCCCTCTCCACTCTCCGCGTCCTCCGCGATCTCCGCGTTAAATCTGGAGCTTTTTGTTCAGGTACAGGGCGTGGCCATCACCCTGTTTAGTCCAACTATTCAAAAGATCGCGTCTCACTTCGGCTAGCCGGACGATCAATTCTTTCCAAAGCCATGATGTGGCCAGCGGTTGGTCTTACTTCGCCCCCTCCATTTCCTTCGCGATACAATTGGTTTCAAATTTACGAGTTCTTCGAACCAACGGTGAAATAAACGCCACCAAACGCTTGACCATCCGACACCGAATAGAAGCTAACATGAATATTTCCCTCATAAGTAATTTCACACGACAGCTCAAAGGCACCACCCGCGCTTTCGACCTGCGTCATCTGAGATTTCTCGGTTTTATCAGGACCGGCCGGCGCGCGGTGCGTCACAAATAAGCCGAGGCTCGCCTTGGGCGCACTCGCCAACAGATAATGGCCGCGCACGGTGACTTTATCGCCGGCCTTGAGGGTCGACGAAGTGGCGCGCACTTGATCGATGACGATCCCATCACCGGGTTTGAATTCCTGCTTACCGATCGCGAAGGCGACGTTCGCAGGCTCTGCACTCACTGCTGAGAGGCAGACCGTCTGAAACAAACTGATCAATAGGCAGGGTAGTGTTTTCATCGGGGAGATTTGTTTTTGAATCGTTAGAATTCAGATGAGAAACCTCTAATCCACGCCTGATGACGTTAATCATGAAATTCAAAAAAACGAGTTCAACAATGATTCACCTGATCGACGAATAAAATACCTCAGCACAATATCCGTGCATTGTCTGCATTAGCGTCGATTAGCGGTTAACCGTCTGCAGAATTGAAGAACATTTTAATGGGCCCTATCCTCACGAGAGTCCGCGACTGGAAATCTGAATCGAATTGCCGGCGGGATCCTTTGCATTCGAAAACTCAAACCCTTCCGCCACGTGGATGGAGCCGAACTTCAATCCCGCCGCTTCCTTGAGCTGCTTGAATCCACGAACATCCGCGACGCCGAACACGATTTTCACGGCCGAGCCACTCTTCTGTGCTACGCTAGCCTGATGCAACGCAATCGCGCACCCACCGACCTCCGACACCAACTCAAGCCAATCCTTTCTAGCCGACGGCAGCGGACGAAAGCCGAAGTGCCGCTGGTAGAAATCAGCGACCTTCGCCATGTCCTTCACGTAAAGAATTACCCGGGTGATTGAGGGAGACATATTTTTATACTGATCGCTTCAGCTCAGTCGCGCGCGAAGCGCAATGCGTTCATGCTCTGGCGAGACGGTTTTTTGCTTGGAGGAATCGTCTGGTTTGCGGTGAAGTTGAAGGAACCGAAGTCACTGTCGATATAGACATGGTCGTTCTCAACTTGGACGATCTCTAGCTCGCCGGAGGACCGATGCGTCGGATCTCCATCGGTCCTCCTCATATTGAAATTGATCCAATTCGATTTCCACGTGATCGATGAACCATCTCGATTGCATATCTCCATCTTGAAAAAGTCTCGATAATCATGCGTCACGATTATCACCGCGTGCTTATCGTAGATTTCAAACTCGGTGACGTCGCCACCTTGGTGATCTTCGAAGTAGTTCATCTTTCTTTGCCTAACAGTGTTATTCACCGCAACTGGTTTGGGCTTTAGCACGAGCGGTCATTGGGCAGGACTAGATGCAATAATTTCTTGGGAATCAACCAGTGAGTTTGTCGGGGCTCACCGATATTCTCCTTCAGCCTCAGTGTCGGCTCTCCGTGTCCTCTGTGAAACCTGCCTTGGCTTTTGATTGCGTGAGTCCAGTCGCGTGGTGGTGGTGGGCGATGAACGTGGCGCGGCGAGCGCGCCACCTACGGGGGAATCGCGGCGGTAAATCATCGCGGCGGTCCTCCTTCGCCAAAGCTGCCCACTTCGCATAAGCGCTTCGGCGGGCCAAAAAATCCGCACTTACAACGAGACCCAGAGCGCGTGCAAGCACGCTGGCCTACCACGGAGAAGAGGCATTGTCTCGCGAATGGATTAAAGGGGGCGAGGGTCGATCCCGGATTCTATTTCGTGTGTTTGGTGTGTTTCGTGGTGGCCAATGATTGGGTGGAGCGATCCACGGAAGGCCGCCGCCAAGCAGCGGCCCTACAGTCGGAGGGGTGAGATTCACTTCATCTGAAAGATGATCGTTGGGTCGACAGGATAGCGGCCGAAGCGTTCGCCATAAATCGCGAGCCCACCTGGCAGACTCGCATCCACTTCCAATCGCAGTACAATCTCTTTCGCTTGCGCGGCGGCTTCCAGTCCTTCGGCCGGTAGCTTCGCTTGAATCAGATAACCGTACGATCCGGCCTCGCGGAGTTTTTTGTCCCGTAGCTGAGCGTGCCACGAGAGTACGCCGCGATGATCCGCGGGATCATCCGGCAGCGAATACGTCCCGGCCACCACGCCATTCACCCGCACGCGCACCGCACTCGGGAACAACGTCGTGTCCGTCATTGGATAGGAATTGGGATTGCCACTGGGATCATGAGTGCCCTTGCCGCGCATGAAATCGCCGTCATCCATTATCGCACCCGCGCGATCCTTGCCGAAAAGTTGTTTCGCCGACGCCTCAAATATTAGCGACACTCCCGCGACTTCCTTCGGATCAAGGCCCTCGGGCCACCCCAACCGGTATTCAAAATAACCGTGGCCTGCGCCATCCACCTTGAGGCCATTGAGCACGTTCCATTGCTTCTGCGACCAATGCGCCCCGGTGAACGTAGCCGGGGCAAATCGCACGAGGCGTAATTCGCCGCCCGCCGATTTAATTGCTTCCGTACGCGGCGACAAACCCGTCGCCACGAGAAATGTCGTGAAATTCCGATGCAGCACCACGCCAGTTTCACTCTCCAGCG
>JANYFP010000046.1 GCA_025362555.1 Verrucomicrobiota bacterium | reverse complement strand
GTTCGCTGCGTGTCGGGCATCAAGCCCGACCTACCAATGCGACTTCCACCGCGAACCATTGCTGTGAATTGATTAACTCACCGGCAGTGCTGCTGGGTTATAGTCTAGTTCAAAGCCCGTCAGACGTCGTCGGTCGCACTCCCAAAGCAACCAGATCGCGGATCACCTCCTGATTTCCTGTCTGCGCAAAATAGGCGAGCACGGCGCGCGCCGGCCCCTCACCCACCCCGGAAATTGCCGTCCGACCGTCTTGAAAGAAATCCTCCTGTCGTGACCGCGCCAGCTCGGCTAATCCACCGAAGCGCCGCGCCAAAGCCCGTGCGGCCACCGGACCCACTTGCGGAATACCAAACCCATCGATGAATCGCCACAGCTCGATGCGCTTGCTTTGCTCAATCGCAGTGAGAAGCCGATCGGTTGATTTCCCCGCCTGTGCGCCCGGCGAAAGTAAATCCTCCGCGCGCAGCCGATAGAGGTCGGCGACATTTTTTACCAGCCCACGCTCCACCAGTTTGTCCACGGTCGCTGGGCCGATCCCGCGAATACCGACGCAGCCCGCCGACGCAAAATGCTCCACTCGGCGTTTGATTTGCGTCGGACAATTCATGTTGGGACAACGCCAAGCTGCTTCGGCGACGGATTGCGCCAGCGCACTCTGACAACTCGGACACACCGCGGGAAAAACATAAGGTTTCGCGTCCGGCCCGCGTCGTGCTCGATTTACCGCCGCAACCACCGGAATAATCTCACCGGCCTTCTCAACGTAAACGAAATCCCCCACGCGAATATCCCGGCGCATAATTTCGTCCGCGTTGAAAAGTGAAGCTCGCGCGATCATCGAGCCGCCCAGTTTCACCGGCGCCAATTCCGCGACCGGAGTCAGCACACCGGTTCTCCCGATCTGCAACGTGATCGAGCGCAGCTGAGTTTCGACGCGCTCAGGACTGAATTTGTACGCGATCGCCCAAAGCGGCGCTTGCAACGTCACGCCCAACTGATTTTGCAACGCCACTTCGTCCAGTTTAACCACTGCGCCATCGGTCGGAAAATCGTATTTGCCGCGCTCACGGCCCACCGCCTGCACCGCCCGCCACATCGCATCGGCACCGTGCGCCACTCGCGGCGATTCGACCGTCGGCAAGCCCCACGCCCGCAGTTGGCGCAGCAACGCCTGCTGCGATTCTGGCCGCGCCTGAGCCGGCTCACAGGCACCACAGCCGTAAAACACGATCTTCAGTTTCCGCTGCGCCACTACCGCAGGATCGAGCTGCTTGAGCGTGCCAGCCGCCAGATTCCGCGGATTCGAAAACGGTGGTTCGCCTGCACTTTCCCGTTCGCGATTGATCCGCTCAAATTCGGAATAGGAAATATAAATCTCACCGCGCAATTCGACCAGATCAGGCATTGAATTCTCCGCCCCCGCCGCTGGGTTTGCAGCGCGCAGGGCCTGCGCAAGCGCGGAAATCGTACGCACGTTGGCCGTGACGTCATCACCTTCCGCACCATTGCCGCGCGTCACGGCGCGAATCAACTTCCCCTTTTCGAATGTCACACTGATGGCGAGCCCATCGAATTTCGGCTCCACCACATAATCAAGTTCACGACGGCCCAGTTGTTTCATGAGCCGCGCATCAAATGCACGCAGTTCCTTCTCCGTATAACTCTTGTTCAAACTCAGCATCCGCATCCGATGGCGATAAGTCGCAAACGAACCCGCGCGATCATCCCCCACTTCGGTAGCAACCGCGCCATCGCGCGCCGCAGCGGGAAACGCCAGTTCAAGCGCCACGAGCTCACGCTTGAGCTGATCGTACGCCGCATCGCTGATCACCGGCGTCGACTTTTTGAAATAGAGTTCGTCGTGATAAGCGATCTCCGTGCGCAACGCATCAATCCGCTCCGATGCATCACTCGGGCTGAGCGTGTGCGGGTCCGCCGGAGCAGGTGTCGCTGCGGAGCCCGCGCTGGCCGCACTGAGTGGCGACGCTTCAGCGAAAAATCCGCAGATCAAAATCAAGCAACCGAGCAATCTCAGCCTGAGATACACCCGAACATATTCCCGTGGGGCCATAACTTTTTCATCTCCATTTGCGCCCTTGGCCCCGGGCAGATTGATTAACGCAATGAATCATTACGCGCTCGAAATCGCCGCGTCAAGAATGCCCCGGCACAATGCGAAGGTCGTCGCCCCATTCCGCGTCTTTTTGTAGGTCGGGGTTTATCCCCGACACGCATCGCTCACCGTCGGGCGTAAAGCCCGACCTACATTAATCCAGTCACCCCATAAGCCGAACTTCCCGCGAATTGCCCGAATGAGCGCGAATAAAATCCGTGGTAGGGGCGGTTGCCCCCAAACGCCTTCCAGGCGGTCAAAGCCGTCGAGGACGACCACGCAGTCTTTGACTTTTCGCAGCATGAATAGCTCTTTCGCAGCATGAAACGTAGGACACGCCACTCTGCTTCGTCCCGGACCAAAACCAGGAGTAGCCGTCGGGCTCCCGCCGCTCCCCAGCCGAGTTTTGCCGACGCCGCGAAACGGGTAGCTGGAATGATTGAGGGCACACCCAATCTCTCCAGCCGTGAAGGCTTTGCCCACCGATGTGACTAGCGCGTAAAGCAGAGTTGATTTTGCGGAGAATGTGGCAGACATTCGCGCCGTGAAAGCCGCCGAGATCATTACAGAAATCAAGGGTTTGCCCCCGGAGGGCCTGGCCGAGGTTTCCGCGTTTATGCTGCAGATCGAGCGGGATGATCCCGCGCTGCAGGTCGCACTTCAGCGTTTGCATCAATCCACCACGGGCCAAATGGTCAGCCGTCCCTACGAAGAGGCACTTGCCTCTGTCAGGGCCGCGCTTGATCAGGCTCGTGAATGAGGATCATTCTCCATCCCGAAGCGGAACGGGAGTTCACGGAAGCCGCGCTCTACTACGAACGGCAGCTTCCGGGACTGGGTGCGGATTTCATCGCCGCAGTGAACACGGTGGTGGGCGATCTGCGCCAATTTCCCCATCGCTGGCGCCTGATCGACGCCGTGGTGCGCCGCGGCTTGGTCCGCCGCTTTCCTTATGCCTTTTACTACCGAGAGAAAATACGCGGCGAAGAGCTCGAAATCCTGTCCCTCAGCCACAGTAAACGGCATCCCCTTTACTGGACTTACCGGCGCGAAGAGTGAGTTCCCTCTGCCTCGGTATCGCTGTCGGCCCGTAGGTTGTGAGGTTGCCTCGCAACTTTGCGCAACGAATGGAATGACACGATCGCAAGCTTCACAACCACACACCACAAAGCCAGACCCCCTTTTTGCCCCCTTTAGCAAGAATGACGAAACGATCTGGTTGCTCGATTTCGAGGAAGGCATCATCCGCGTCGCCGCCTACTGGACCAAGCTGCTACCCCGCGCCGCTCTGGCCAAGAAGCTCCATCAAGCCGTCCGCCTCGCCCGCATCACCCTGGATCGAGCCACGGCTTGAAGCCACTTCGTCATTCAGCGAGCGCCTTTGTCAATAGTCACGCTATGACCCCCTAAGATCGCTCCTAAGATCGCTCTCCGCTGGCACGCACGCGCCACAGCCATAAAAAACAATTTCCAATTTTCGCTCAGCCACGGCTCTAGAATCGAGTTGCTTAAGCGTGCCCGCGGCCAAATTTCGCGGATTTGAAAATGGCGATTCACCCGCACTCTCCCGCTCTTGATTGATGCTCTTAAATTCAGCAAAAGAAATAAAAACCTCGCCGCGCAATTCGACAATATCCGGAAACGAAGCCGCCGCTTCCCCCGGCTGGTGCGCAACCCACAAACTCCGCGGAAGCGCGTGGATCGTGAGTACATTCGCGGTGACGTCGTCTCCCTCGGCTCCGTCACCGCGGGTCACCGCTCGAATCAATTGCCCTTTTTCATACGTCACGCTGATCGCGAGCCCATCGAATTTCGGCTCCACCAGGTAATCGAGTTCCCGCCGACCCAGCTGTTTCATGAGCCGCGCGTCAAATGCCCGTAGCTCCGT
>JANYFP010000026.1 GCA_025362555.1 Verrucomicrobiota bacterium | reverse complement strand
CGAGAATGACGGACTGGTAGAGGTCGGTAAGATCTTGCATCGGCCAAAAGGCGTGAAGGGCAAAGGCTAAGTCAGACCGGCCGTTTGGCAAACAGAGTTTCCGGGCAATGGACTGATGCTCCCGCAAGGCTCCCTGTCCTCCCGGACAGGATTACATTCGGAGGGGTCGTGTCGCTTGGGGCGAACCTATTGGCGGGTAGGTTGCGTGCTCGTCACGCGACGTTTGGCCCCGGCCCGGCGTGGGGCGGCCAGCGCGCCACCTACGATTTCGGAATGGGAGCGGGTGTTTTCATCGCAGTCTTGGGTGCAACCGCGGTGGCGGCGGGCGGGCCGACGACCTGCATGATGCGGGCGATGAGTTTGCGCGCGCGAATCACGCCGACGATACTTTGGTTTTGTTTATCGCTGACGACGGGCAGCAGTTTATGGCCGTGCTCGCGGAAAGCGGCGGCGGCTACCAGACAACTGTCGTCGGCCCTGATGACCGCGGGATGGCGGATCATAAAATCGGCGAGTGGGGTCGCTTGACTAAGTCCCGTGGCTTGCGCGCGGAGCAAATCAGTGAGCGTGACCAGGCCGTCGAGTTGGTCGCCGTCCTTCGAAACGAAAAAGAAATCCTCTTCGCTTTCGCCGAACCGGCGCGTGACTTCGAGCAAGGTTTCGGTGGGACGAAGGAGAGGCTTCGGGGCGGGCTCGATGAAATCGGCCAGCTTGAATTCCTGCAATGCGAGCCGCACCCGCGGGCGTTCCTGCCAGACGTTGGTTGAGCGACGGGCGATCGTGGACATGAGCGCGTTGCGCAGCGGCGCGAGGGTTTTGGAGATGGATGTGAAAACTTCCCGTCCCATCACGATGACTTCGACCGCCGAGCGCGCCCGGATCGAGGCGCTGCGCGGTCGGTTGTCGATCAGCGCCTGTTCGCCAAAAAAACTGCCGGCCCCGAGCGTGGCGATGATTTCTCCGCCGGGGTGATCCGGGCTCGTGCGGCAGATTTCCACTTCGCCTTGTTCGATTACGAAAAAATTCGCGGCGATATCACCTTGGCGGAAAATATAGTCACCTGTTTCGTAATGGGCGTGGGTGACACGATCGGTGACTTCCGTCTTGATGTAGCTGAGATCGCGCGGGAACAGTACGAGCCAGGCCCAGTCGAAACCGACTTGGATGCGGCGCGACCACGCGGGCAATTTGAAGAGGTAGACCCCGCGCCAGGCAAACCACGCCCAGAAGCCGGAGAGTTTGAAGCCGAACATTTCGGCGACCGCGTTGTGGCCGCCAATCGAACAGAGTTGGCCGAGGACGTGGAAAGAAAAGGGCCGGGTTGATTCACGGTGGATGACGCGGACAATATTCTCGGCGCATTGCCGGCCTTGCCGTTCGGCGAACTGGCCGGTGGGCGGAGAGGGCAGGTTATCGAGCGCGTTCGTGATGAGGGCGCAATCGCCGATGGCCCAGACGTTTTTTGAACCGCGCAACCGCATGTCGGGGTCGGTGAGCAGGCGGCCCTTTTCTTTCGGGGTGGCGAGCCGTTCGACGATCGGAGCGGTGGTGCTGCCGATGGTGCAGACGATGGTGCCACCGTGGACAAAGCTGTCGCCGAGGCCGACGCCTTCGCCGGTGGCGAGTTGGACCCGCGCGTTGAGTTTGATGGTCACGCCGGCTTTTGCCATTTTCGCGCGCGCAAACTCGCGCAGTTGCGGGCTGATTTCCGGGAGCAGTTGTTCGCGCGAATGAATGAGTGTGACGGTGATATCGTCGTCGAAAATATTGGTGAAGAAGTGGCGGCTGTTGCGGACGAGATCGTTGATTTCTCCCGCGGTTTCGACGCCGCTGTAACCGCCGCCGACTACGATGAAGGAAAGGTACCAGCGCCGGCGTTGCGGGTCGTCACAGACCTCGGCTTTTTCCATCTGCTGGAGAATATGGGTGCGCAGCACGGCGGCATCGCCAACGGTTTTCAGCGGGAAAGCATGATCGGCCATGCCGGGCACGACATTGAGATTGGAGATGTTGCCGCAGGCGACGATGAGGTGATCGTAGTGGAGTTGGCGGGGCAGGCCGTCGTGGCCTTCGTATTCGAGGCAGTCACTCGGCAGATCGATGCTCTTCACCTCTTCGGTGCGGCACATCACTTGCGGGAGGAGTTGTCGCAGTGGGACGATCACGTCCTGCAAATTCAACGAGGAGCCGACCGCGTCGGCGAGCAACGGACTGAAGACGAGATGGTTTTCTTTGTTGAAGAGAATGATCTCGGCATCGTGGCTGCGCAGTTGGGCCCGCAGGGTGCGGGCGCATTTAACGCCACCGAAACCGCCACCGATAATGACAATGCGTTGTTGGGCCATGGGAGGTGGGGCGAGGTTGGTTTTACCGGAGACGGATTGCAATACGTCGCTTGCGTGCGGGGCGGGATCGTTGCGGAGGGCCCTGCGTCAAGGGAAGAAGGGCAGCGCAAAATTGATCCGATGATGAGCGACACCGCAGCCGCCGCTGCGAGCCTCCGCACCACGATCTATCGATGAAACCGGCTCAGCCAATCACGCGCCTCGGGGAAATCTGGTTTCAATTCGACGGCCTTGAGGAATTCATCCCGGGCCTCGGCGAGGCGTGACTCACTGACGAGCATCACTCCCAGGGTGTAGTGGGCACCAGCATAACTAGGGTCGAGGCGGAGCGCCTCTTCTATTTCGGCTTTGGCTTCGGTAAATTTCCCGGGACTCCGGGCGAGGGCGGCGGCTAAATTATTGTGAGCTTGCACAAATTTCGGCGCGAGGCGGACGGCGGTGCGGAAGTGAAGGATGGCCGATTCTGTGCGGTCGGGCAAACGAACCAGCGCGGTGCCGAGATCGTTGTGCGCTTCTTCGTCGTCAGCGTTCAGAGTGATCGCCGCTTCGAAATGAGCGATCGCCTCGGTGGTGCCCGCAGGTGTTCTCATCAGGGCGGTGCCGAAATCTTTGTGCGCACGTGAATACGTCGGATCTGACTTTAGCGCGGCTTCATAGTGTGGGATCGCGTCCTGCATCCGGTCTGAATTCGCCAAGGCGTTGGCCAGATTGTTTTGGGCGTAAACTCCGTCGGGCTTCAGCCGGACGGCCGCCTCCAAATGAATGATCGCGTCCGGCAGCGTGGCCGGTGATCGCGCTAAAATGTTGCCAAGATTATTGTGGGCCAGCCAGCAATCCGGATTTCTTGCGAGGGTCGTTTCGTATAGCACGGTTGCGTTCTGATAACTTCTGGCCTGTTGGAAAGTGAGGAGCGCGAGGAGCAGTGAAATGGCGACGATGCCAGCGGTGATATAAGGCCGCACGAATGAAGAAACCTGGTCGCTGAATGTAGCGAGACTCCAGCCGACAGGCACCATGAGCGCGATACACGCCGCGTATTGAAAATGGTCAGCCACGTAGGAATATTGAAAGGGAAAAACGTTAACAAATCCGAGCGCGGGGAAAAGCGTGCCGCCGTAGATGAGTAGCGCCGCCAGGGGCCCGCGGCGGGACGGGGCAAGCTTGGCAAGCGCGATCAGGGCGCTCGCGACCATTGCGGGAAAGACATAGGGCCACACCGCGCCCGCCTCGATCGTCCAGCGTGGGTAGATAAACGTGAGGTTCGCCGGCCAGACGAGTTTGCCGAAATAGAAACAGACGGCGCGTGTTGCGATCAGACCGCGCTGCGTAAACGTGAGAAGGAATTCAGTGCCGTTCGCGCCGATGTACACGCGCTCGACCCAAGCGGAGAAAAGTCCGGCTACGATTCCGCCCGCCAGCCAGGGCAGGAGCGGCCGCACGTCACGGCGAATTTCGATCCGGCCGCGTTTCCACCACAGCAACACGAGCAGAGCCGCGGGCAACGTGGCCGTGACCGTCTTGCTCAACAGCGCCAGAATAAAAAGAACAGTCGCCAGGCCATACCAACGGCGGTTTCTGTTTTCATCGAAATTCAAATACGCCCCCGCCGCCGCTAAATAGAGCACGGTTGAAAGGGTATTTTTTTGCTCCGAGATCCACGCCACCGATTCCACGCCCACGGGATGCAGGGCGAAAATAAACGCGGCGATCCAACCCCCGGCTATTTTCAATTTCCGGCAGAGCGCCACGATGAGCAACGCCGAGATCATGTGTTCCAGGCCATTGACCAAATGATAGCCGAGGACGGCGTCGCCCCATAATTTATGCTCAATCCAAAAGGCCGAATGGAGCAAGGGGTAGTACTGCTGGGTTGCGCCCAGATCGGTCCAAATACGGATCAAGC
Organism: Verrucomicrobiota bacterium; assembly: GCA_025362555.1. Lineage (GTDB taxonomy): Bacteria > Verrucomicrobiota > Verrucomicrobiia > Opitutales > Opitutaceae > Lacunisphaera. Next base: position 6,228 of record JANYFP010000026.1, on the reverse strand, counting down.
CGGCCCACGAACGAAGGGGCTCTGGCGTGACGTGGCTGTCGTCATCCCATAATAATCCGCCGTGCAATGCCGGCCAATAAGCCGCGAGCGTAATCAGAACCAGCAGCGCACTCATAATCCAATCGCGCGGCGGGAGCCCCGTCGCCCGGCCGGACTCGGTGGATGGGGTGGTGGCGCGGTTGTCCGGCGTGCTCGTTCTTGCACGTGAAGATTTGCGCCTGGGCTTCATTAAAGGTGCGCAGACCTTAGCCTCGCGCCGTGAACCCCAGTCAATATTTTACGGCGGGGGCGTCGCAAAGCCCGCCGGTTCGGAATTCGATTCGTTTGAATTTCCTGTGGGTTCATATCCCCAATCCGGCCAAGGATGGATTTGGCTTGGTTGGGTGCAGGAGTTTGTAAGCGAGCTCCTGCCCTTCGCCAGGATTGAAGGCCATCATCTTTCCGCCTTCGATGCTAATGGTAAAGCCGCTTCAGGACTTTTGAATGATTGCGGCCAACGAGACAACTCTCTCGGTTCCACTGGCTGCATCCTTCGTCGACAACCGTAGCCCATACTTAACGCTCCCCTCTTGATTCAACGTTGGCGTGATCGAATAACCACTTTATGTTGGTTTGTGTTTCCGATCGCAAAGGACCAATCCGACGATAGGCAGAATAGCTTGAACATGAACGCGAGCCCACCGACAGAATTGGCCGTCAGGCTGGCAGGATTGTGGATCTATCCCATCAAATCATGTGCTGGTGTCGCGGTGGAAAAGGCGGAATTAAACGAACGGGGCGGATTGAAAGATGATCGGGAATGGGTGGTGATTAATACTGCGGGAGAATTGGTTTGGCAGGGCGGTAGGCCAAAGATGGCGCTGGTGCGGCCCGGGTTGCGGGCGGACGGCTTGTGGCTCCAGGCGCCCGGAGTTTCGCCGCTGCAGGTGAATTTCTCGGACCGGGTCAAGCCTTGCGAAGTAAGAATCTGGAACGAAGGACTGCGGGCCTTCGAGGTGTTTCTCGGACATGCTTCCAGTCCTGATGCAGACGCATGGTTCAGCGATTTCTTGGGGCAACCTTTGCGGCTTGTGCGACTCGGCGATTTGGCGCGTCAGCGGCGCACGTTGAATCCGCTTCACCTCCTGACGACCTCCTCGCTGCAACAATTGAACAAACGCTTGAATGAGCGCGGGCAAGCTTCAGTGCCGGTGGAGCGCTTTCGTCCCAATCTTTTGATCGACAGCCCGGAGGGAGAGCTGAAGCCATTTGCCGAGGAAAATTTTGCGAGCGTCGGTTGGCCCCACGCTGCCTGCGCAACGATCCTGCGAATGGAAGATCCCTGTGTTCGATGCATCATGACGAACATTGATCTGAATGATGCCGGGGTTGGAAAGGAGCCGCTGGCCACGATTGCCGGAATGAGTTGTGAGCGGCGAGGGGTTAGCTCGGTGTGTTTTGGCGTCTATGGGCGGGGAACAAACGGTGGGACGTTGACGCGGGGAGAGCAGGGCTGGGCAAAGTTCGTTTAGGGCCGCGCCTTCGAATTGGGCCAAGGATCGAGTCGCTACAGGCCTCCGATGCTGTGGGATTGGAGCAGGCGGGATTTTGCTGCGCGGGGGAGGTGGCGTGCTTGTCGCGCCACGGTTCCCGATCGTGGCGCGGCGAGCGCGCCACCTACGAGCGCGGAGCCGGCTGGCACGGAGGCCCGACGCTACACCCGGTTCCGACACGGATGCGTCTATCTTAAGCAAAACTGCTCTAGAGAATCAACAGACCAAAAGCGTAAGGCAGGTCAGCAGCGATGCGCTCCCAACCGGTGGACCCGGCGCTCGACCGCCAAAGATTTCCTCCCCCATCGAGGATCGCAGTTCGTCCGCCGCCGGCCGCGATCCAAGCGGTATCAATCTTGCCCTCGAGCCACTGGGGCAATCCATCGCCTACTTGTTCAAGCCCTTCGCCGCCAATCCGCCATCGCCAGATCTGCGAACGCTTGGCGAATGGGCCGTCCGAGACACCAAAGAGCACCTCATCCTGAAGCACCGCGACGGCCAGGGAATTCTTTATTTCAAGCCCTGCTGAAATTACTGTCCAGTTTTGCCCACTGTCATCGCTCACGCACAAACCGACGGCCGTGGCGGCTGCGACAAGGCTCGGGCAAGAGGGGTGCGCGCGCACCTCGTGGACATCAAAAGCGATTGGCATCGTCGGGGTCCAACTTTCGCCACGATTCGAAGAGCGGGGAATGCCGCCGACATGCACCGCGGCCAAAAGCGCAGTGCCATCGGCGGTTCCCGTCAGTGCTCGAACCCCGAGTGGTGGACCTCCGGCGAACCACTCGCTGCGTCCCCGAACTTGGTCGAAACCCTTCAGCCGTTCGCCTTCCCCAGTCGGAGTGATGCGCACCATCGCGGCCTCATCGCTTGCTCCACCAAAAATAATCCCACCAACGGACGCGATCGATTGCAGGCAAATGGGAGTCGTCGCTACTTTGGACCATAAACCGCTGACGTCGCGTCGCCATATTTCCTTGCCGTCGACCACGGCGAGACAGGTCCCGCCCATCTCGGATGCCACCGCGCCAACCGACCGACCAGCGAGTTCCCTCTCACCTTCGCCAGTGTCGGTGAACGCTCGAAATCCAGAGTGAGTCGCGACGAGGACGGTAGCCATTTGAAGTCGATTCGAATTCAGTCATACAGTCTTTGCAAGGGTGGAGCTAAATCAGTCGCCCATCGGTTGCCACGGTGGAACCCGCGCGGTTAACCCCGGTGGCTTTAAGCTGACGATTGGGTAGGAATAATCAGAAAGCGTTAACCTGACCCTTTTGATTCCCCCTTTTGTCAAGAGCCACGCTATGACGCCGTACGATTGCTTCTATGACCCTGTCCGAGCGCTTCCTTATTTCTGATCCGGGTACTTTTTATTTCGCCTGGCAAAATCGTTCATGGTAAAGTTGGCGGGGCGCAAGGTTAGTGAAAAAAACCTGCGAACCGGTGGTCTAGTCAACTGGGTGGGATTTGTTGACGATGAAGCAGATAGTTCATTTCGCGCGATTGGGCGAAGAATGCCTCGTCGATGCCTGCGGAGAAATCGGAAAATACGCCTAACCACGATCCGTGAACAATCGCGGCCGGCCTAGAGAGACGAGGGAGAAAACCAAGGCTAAAGAACCTGCTGGAGTGACCGATTCCAAAGATACTTATGGCTCAGCATGCAATCCTCGTTCCGCAGGCGGCCTGAAGGCATTTTTTTTGTCGTTACACCAAAACCAAAGAAGAAGCGAACAACCATGAGTGATATATTTGACCGAGCGGTACTTGGCTACATTGCCTATAACAGCCACGAAATAAGAAAAGAAACGTCCCGCCAGACTGTCTTTGCCCAGGCTCAGCTGGAATTGGAACAGCTCCGCGCGAACAAAGAAGACGAGCAACAGTACCTCCGGGATAATATCTTTAAGGTTCACACCTTGCTCGTAGATCATCTCCCGCAGTTAACCCCACAGCAGGGGCTGTATTGGTTAGCATTCTTTACCAACCGGCTCCTGCTCGAAAACGTGACTGCTGACCGATTCTCTTCCATTGCCGATAAAAAAGAGGGCGGTGAAATTCTTCGGGAGTTTAAATCCACCTGCGACACGTATGTTGACCGAGTCGCCAAGGCGGAAGGCGATATGATCATCAACAGTGCACGGCTAGTCTATGCTTTGCCGATTTTAGGACAGCTCGCCAATCTGGTTGCCATCCGGGACGCGCTCCCCACCTCCATGGGACTACGTATCCGTAGAATCAAAGCTCGTGCGATCGGTTATGGCGTGGGCGTCATCGCCGGGGCGGTTATCTTTCCCGCTTTCATGTCGGGACCTTTTTTAGCCCGGGTCGGCGGCGGAGGCGTGCTTGGACTGATCACCTTTGGGGGAGGGTTGATCTATTTTTGCGAGCCGAGACTGCATAAGCGATTTCTCCCGACGAACTGGGATCAGCTGGTTACTTTGGCCGACGAGAACGGAGTCAACCTTGGTTTAAACTCCACTCAAGAGGATCTCGCCGGGATCATAAGCCAAGTCGAGGCCAACCTGCCTGCGGTCAGCGAACAGCGGGACGCGAACCCTTCTAACTACCAGGCGCGTTATGAAGCCGCCCTCACCTTTCTAAAAAACACGCAGACGCGCTTCGCCATCGAGTGATAAATTTTGACCGGAAAGCGATCTGAAGGGGGCATGCGGTGCTTTTGCCTTATGCCGTAACGATACATGACTCCAAGAAACAAAATAATCAGAAGTAGGTAAGACATCAACCTCGCTCACGGAGCGGTCTGAAGCATCGGCTCAGATATCGGATGGCGCACGGAATTGCCGTCGGAATCAGCGTGGCGAGAAACGCGGGACCAAGTCGGTCGCGCATCGGCCGCAGCAGCGGAACCCGCGTGGCGATGGCTTTAAGATGGAGTATGAAGGAACTGGGCGTGGCTGACAGGGTGTTCAGGGGCCTCCTACTCGTCGATCCCTGCGATGCTTTGCTACGGCCCGTCTCGCTCTGATGGCAGGCAGACCTAACTCCAAATCATTTGCGCGAAAAAGGACGTGGGCTATCAATAGTCCAATGGCATACCTATTTGGCACCGGCTTCGAAGCGAGTGACGCTATCTTCTTGCGAGGTGCGATACTCAACGGGCTCAATCCATCCATTTTGGCCCGAGATTGCCCCGCAGCAAAGATCCGCTCCCTGTCGAATAGTGCAATCATCTACAACCAAGGGTCACGCTGCGGCTTTATTTACTGTGTCCTGCAAGGACAGGTGAAACTGGCTCGCGTGAGTCACGATGGCGACGAACTGACAACCGGCATGTTGAGCGCAGGAGAGCTTTTTGGGCCGGCGCTGGGCCATTCCGATTCCGCTGAGGCTACGGAAACCGCCGTTGGCCGTGGGTCGACCACACTATGGCAGGTTCCGGCGGTGCAATTCCGGCATCTGTTGCTGAAGCAGCCCGAGATTGCGCTGCACGTCATCGGAGCTCTGTCCCGTCGTCAGCATCAGATGGAACGCCGGCTTGAGTGTTTCGCGTTTAAACGGGCCGAGGCCAGACTTGCGGAAACCTTGCGCGAATTATCCGGGGGATTCGAGATGCGTTGCGAACACGGTTTCGGCCGGCACATCCGTCTCACGCAACAGGAACTCGCGGATTTGGTCGGAGCCAGTCGTCCGGTCATCAGTACAATCCTCAATCGTCTGCGCAAGACCGGGGTGCTGGGTTACAACCGCGAGTATCTCTGCGTGCGGGGGATTGCCGACATTGAGCGTCTGATCGATTGTTGAATTTTCGCGTTCCGGTGTTAGCTGGATAACAGACCAGTTGCCCGAGTCCTGATAGATTGCCGTGGTCGGGCGCCGTGACGGCCGCACGACAGGCGAATCGTCCTCCACGATGACCAGGCAGGATTAAACCAGAACATGAAAAAAGCATATCTCGAAATCACCCTTCAAGTCGCCAAGGACAACCGGCCGAAGGCCGGTGAAGTCTACGCAAAATATCGACAGCCATTCCTCAGCAGTATCCCTGGCGCACAGTCCAAGGAACTTCTCCTGCGCGAGCAGGACGTCCAAGTGCTTCATGGTTTCAGTACGAAAATCGAGGCGGAGAATTATCTGAACAGCGCGCTCTTCAAGAGCGATGTGGTCACAGCGCTGACCCCTTATCTCTCGGCCGGACCAGAGATTCGCATTTACGAATGCGCCTAGCTTCCGCTGGACCGCAGGCTCGTCCTGGTTAAATCGAGCAGAGCGACTAACTTGGCCTCGACGGGCGGCCGGATCTTCCGGCTGTCTGTCCGCGTCTTTCGACGCCAGGCCGCAGTGCAGAAAATTTCTCCGACGGCTTCGCGCAATTGCTCATCAGTCAAACGCGTCGCGGCGGTGCGGATCCCCGTTTCGCTTTGGAGCCACTGCACTTCTTGAACCTGACGCTCTGCCTCGGCTTCCGCGCGCGTCGGGAAATTCTTGCGGAAGTGATTCCTGTCGAGACGGGCGTAGAGTTGGAAAACGATATTCCCGGAGGGATTCGTGAACTCTGAGATAACTTATGGATTTTCCTGATTCATGACCGATTTGGCCGATCAACGTCCAAATCTGCCGTCAGGAAAATTAGCCCGTTGGTTTGGAACGGGAAATTGGCGGAGAGGGAGGGATTCGAACCCTTCAGCGCCTCGAAGCTAAGTCGCTTAATTCACGCGGACTTAGTTGATGTTTA
>JANYFP010000023.1 GCA_025362555.1 Verrucomicrobiota bacterium | reverse complement strand
GTCGGTGATTTTCTGGTAGAACTTGCGCTCGCTGAGGCGGATTTCCCGGATGCGCTGGAGCTGTTCCTCGAAATATTTTCTGCCGAGGACAGAGCCGTCGTTTTTCAGACGCTCATCATCCATGGCGAAGCCCTTGATCGTGTAAGACTCAATGATGCCGGTGGCCCATTTGCGGAATTGGACGGCGCGCTCGGAGTTCACTTTGTAGCCGACGGCGATGATGACGGAGAGGTGGTAGTGCTGGGTGTCGTAGGTTTTGCCATCGTCGGCAGTTATTCGAAAATTTCGAATAACTGAATCTTCCTGCAGCTCCCTTGTCCTCAATTATTTTTCTAAGCCAACCGCGCTGGATAGCGGTTACATGCCCACTGCGTCAGGCGCTCAGGGAAATTGTTAGGCGAGACAAGAGCTGCGCGGCGATACTCTCGGCCTGTACGCGGATTTCTGGCATGGCAGTGCATTCCCACAAATCGCCTTTCAGCGGGGCTCCGATGGTGTGAAGCCAACCGACGGTTCCACCGCGATAGCGCATAACTTCCCCGTGCGGCGCGGCCCGGATACCGAGCGCCAAGGGATCGTGATCGATCAAACCGCGCGCGAGCAAATTCACCAAGAGCGGATGCTGATATTTTGAATAATCACTGCGCGGTCCGGTACAATTGATGACCTTCACCACCCGCAACGTGCGCGCCTCAGTCGTCCCACGCGGCCGGAATTTCGCCTCTACCGCACCTTGATTCTCCACCAGATGCGAGAGCCGACCGGCATAAAATTTGAGTCGTCCCGCCAACCGCAATTCCTCGACCTGCGCCGCGACTGGTGGCGCCAGACGGTGACGGTGCGCTTCCCAGAAAGGCCGCACGTGGCGCATGAAACGAGCGCGCTCCACCCACGACAATCCTTGCCAGATTGCCTGCGAGTAGGGTCGGATCGAGTCAAGGACGGGCCTCCAGTCAATACCTGACACTTTTGCTCGTCGAATCTCACCGCGCAACAACTGCGACAAGCCGAGTACCGTGGTCGGCAGTTCCTGCCCGGCCAGAAAATCCCGATAGGGCGCCGCCGCCCGATGTACCTGCGGCAACAAGCCGCGGCGCGACAAGGCATGGATGGTCCCGGTGTGACCGCGCACGTGCAATTCAAGCACCAGATCAATCGCCGTCAGTCCCGCGCCGACCAGCAACACCTCAGCCTCGGCCGGAATTCCGGCCAACGAACCTTTGCTCCAGGGAATGTGCACGTAACTTTGCGAATGATAAATTGGCTGAGGGCTGCGAATGGGATACTCCCCCGGCAAATTGCCAATCGCGAGCACTACGCGGTTGGCCGCGAACACTTGCCCTCCACCGCAGCGGAGCCGCAACGCGTCCGCGTCACCCTCAATATCAATGACCTCGCCTTTGATTTCCTCAAATTCAACTCCCGGGACGGCACTGGCGCGGGCCGCCGTCAGCACGTCACGGAGATAATCGCCATAAATCTGTCGCGGCAGAAAATCCCCCGGAAATACGGCGGCGGGAAATCCAGGCTGCCCGATTCTCGATTCGACCCACTTCAAAAAATGATCGATCTGATCCGGATATGCGCCCATCCGCCCCGCCGGCACATTGAGCAAATGCGCAGAGCAGCGGGTGCCGTACGCCACGCCCCGACCGACATCGGTCATGCGTTCAAACAATAAGACACGCAGCGGCCGGCGAGCTTGTCGCAAGAGTTGGACCGCAACGAGCGATCCACTCGCTCCGCCGCCAATAATCGCGACCGTGGGTACTGGCTCAATGGAAGTCATGAAATAAAAAATGAGAAGAGGCCGTCGATTCCCGTCCGCGCTGCCGTCACGACGGTTTCAAAATGGTCCCACCCATTCGGGTAAAGTTTTCAGATACTCCAGTCCGGCGCCGGACAACCCTTGCGGGCGGCCTTATCGCGAATGACGACTTGTTTCTCTTCGTAGATAACGAGCGAGTCCGGCGGCAGACTGTGCAGCAAAAAGACGTTCGCTCCGATCGTGGAGCGCGCGCCGATTACGGTATCGCCGCCGAGGATGGTGGTATTGGGATAGATCGTGACATGATCTTCGAGATCCGGGTGGCGCTTAATGCTTTTGACCGCATGACCGTCGTCATCTTTCGCAATGCTGCGGGCACCGAGCGTGACGCCGTGATAAAGTTTAACATGATCTCCGATCCGACACGTCTCGCCGATGACTACGCCGGTGCCATGATCGATGAAGAAATAGCGGCCGAGTCGTGCGCCCGGATGAATATCAATGCCGGTGCGGCTGTGCGCCCACTCGGTCATCATGCGCGGCACGATCGGCGCACCGGCGTGATGCAGCACGTGAGCCAGCCGTTGAATGGCGATGGCCTCGATGCACGGATACGAGAGCAAGACCTCATCGCGATGCAGCGTGGACGGATCGCCGAGATACGCGGCTTCAATGTCGGTGCGCAGAATTTCCCGTACCGTCGGAAGTGATTCGAGAAATTTCCTGATGATCGGCGGAGTGCGACCGGTGACTTTCTTGGGCTGACCCACGCGTACACCACGACGCACCTGCTCTTCCAGGCGATGAGCGACACTGACCAGACGGGAGCGGGTCAACGCCGGAAGGGCATCAGGCTCGACGGCATCATCGTCGTGAAAACCAGGAAAAATAATTTGCAACAGATCCTCACAGATCTGACCGACGGCGCCTTTTGAGGGCAGATTGATGGAATCACTATGGTTCAGTCCGCCAATCTTCTCGTAGGAATCGAGGAGCGCCGGCACATAATGGGCATACGCGGTGGCGGACCGCGCTGTGCCCGCTGTCGGCGCGGGAATGAGTGTCGAAATGATCGCGGTGGTCATGGCGAATCAGGTCAGGCGCGGTTCCAGGGAGCCTTGGCCAGCAAGAGACCCATTCCGCAAATATCGGTGATCCCGGCGAAGACCAAACCCGCGCCGACAAAACCAGAGAGCCAAATGAAGGCGGGATGGACGAAGTAGGCGAGAATCACACCTGATAAAACCAGCGAACCGGCACCGATACGCACTTGGCGTTCGAGGCCGATCGCTTTTTTGACTCCGCGCACGAGAGGCAAACCGGCCGCAATCCACGCCACCGTGCCTCCGACGACAACAACCGGTTGTTTGAAACCGGCCGCCGCGAGGGTGTCCGCCGCGATTGTGGCGCGGCGATCCGTCTGACAAATCAGATAAACGGGAGCCGCAGGATCGCTGTGCCCAGCTGCGGCCAGAGCAGTGGTT
>JANYFP010000568.1 GCA_025362555.1 Verrucomicrobiota bacterium | reverse complement strand
AAAGCAGAAACCGGGTTTCGACCCTTACTTCCCGCCAGGTTCTCCATGGAGTATGCGCGATTCCCGAGGAAGTCGCGGGACATCAGGCCCGGGTGGTTTTGTTGGGCGAAAAAAACGCGATTCACTCCGCGCTGGATAAGTGTATCAACCAGCCATGATCGCCCCCGGCGCTGCCGTATTTACTCCTGTCGAACTCGAGACCGAAACCGACCGGCTCTTCCGTGCGCTCCTGCATGTGGACTGCGAGCCCGGCCGCATTTGGAATTATGAGGCATGTCAGCGCATCGCACCGCTCACGTTGGAAATCAACCGCCTGAAGCGTGAGCAGAATGCGGTTATTTTGACTCATTCCTACGTCGAGCCGGAGATTATTTACGGCGTCGGCGATTTTAAGGGCGACTCTTACTTTCTCAGTCTCAAGGCGCGCGAATCCAACGCGAAGAAGATCGTTTTTGCGGGCGTCGTGTTCATGGCGGAGACGGCGAAGATTTTGTCGCCACAGGCGATTGTCGTGGTGCCCGATCGGGGCTCGGGCTGTTCGCTGGCTGATTCCATCACGGGTGATGGCGTGAGAAAATTGAAAGCGCTTTATTCCGACGCGGCCGTGGTCTGTTATATCAATAGCACGGCCGAAGTGAAGGCGGAGTCCGATGTCTGCGTGACGTCGGGCAACGTCTACGATATCGTCGCAAATTTGCCCGGGCGCCGGATCATTTTCGTCCCGGACCGACTGATGGCTGATAATGTGCGCGCCGAACTGAAACGGCGCGGCGTCGACAAGGAGATTATTTCTTCTGACGGCACGTGCATCGTGCACGACCAATTTGATGTGGCGGCGATCACTGATGCACGGGCGCGGTTTCCTGGGCTCAAGGTGGTCGCGCATCCGGAATGCACGGCGGAAGTTGCGGCGGCGGCTGATTATGTGGGCAGCACCGGTGGAATGATGAAATACGTCAAGACCACGGCGGCACCGTATTTTCTGATGCTGACCGAGTGCGGTTTGGTGGGGCGCTTGCAAGTGGAAGATCCGGAGAAGCATTTCATCGGCGGCTGCCGACTCTGTCCTTACATGAAGCTGAATTCACTCGAGAAAGTCCTCGAGGTCCTGCGCGCGCCGCGTCCCGACCAGATTGTCACGCTCGATGAAGGCATGCGCGTGCGGGCGGCGCGGTGCATTGATCGCATGTTTGAGTTAACGCCCAAAAGCCCATGAGTGGATTTGCGTCGGAAGTATTTCTCAGAGTAGGCAGCCCGCTCGCGGGCGCTTTGGAGCGCGAGGAAGTTCGCTGCCTACAATGCGCGGGGAGAGCCGAGCGCAAGCAAACTCGCGGCCTACGATTTTCGGTCGCGCGGGTGAGCACGTTTTCATCCTCTTGTAGGTCGGGGTTTATCCCCGACTGTCGGGCGTAAAGCCCGACCTACACCCGAAGCAGAACCCTTTCCTATGATCACTCCCCGCACCGACCACTTGATCGACCTCGCTTTGGAAGAAGACGCCGGTCTCGGTGATGTTACCAGTCGCGCAATTTTCCCCGTCACTCATCGCAGTCGTGCGGTCATCGATGTGAAGCAGGATCTCGTGGTGTGCGGCCTGGAGGTGGCGACGCGGGTTTTCGCCCGGGTCGACCCGGCGTTGAAAACCAAATTGCTCGCTCGCGACGGTGAACGATTCAAGCCCGGAGCGGCGGTCTTGCAGATCGAGGGACCGACGGCGGCGCTGCTCACCGCCGAGCGCACCGCGCTTAATTTCATGCAGCGTCTCAGTGGCATCGCGACGTTGGCGCGCACCTTCGCGGATGCCGTGAAAGGCACGGGTGTGCGCATCGTCGACACTCGCAAAACAACGCCGGGTTATCGCGCTTTGGAAAAATATGCGGTCCGCTGCGGTGGTTGTTTTAATCATCGCAGTTCGCTCGGTGAGCATGTGCTGATTAAGGATAACCATATCGCGGCCGCGGGTTCGTTGACGAAGGCCGTGCAATTGTGCCGAGCGCAGGCGCCGCATCTGGCGAAGATCGAAGTCGAGGCGACGACCCTCGCGATGGTGCGTGAGGCCTGCCGCGCAGAAGCAGGAGTCATTCTCCTCGACAACATGACTCCGGACGAAGTGCGTGCGGCGGTGGCATTGATTGCTGGCCGGGCCACAGTCGAGGTCTCCGGCGGAGTGCGTTTCGCGACGCTGCGCGAGTATGCCTTACCGGGCGTGGACGTGATTAGCATTGGAGCGTTGACGCATTCAGCGCCCTCGGCGGATCTGAGTTTGACGATTCTTCCGACCAAGCGGAAGTGAGCTAGAGCACGAATAAAGCGGCGCATTTTAGCATCAACCCACACTATTATTAATCGGTTAAATACAGCGGTCCTGTTTAGAGGAAAAGTCTCTTTGTGGGCGGGGTGCCCTCACCCCGCTCGGGGAGTCATGCCTCGCAGGGTGAGGGCACCCGGCCCACAAGTTATGATGCTTTGCTTATCTACGGAATTATTCGATCAAGCCCGGTCTACTACGCTTTAATGAAAATCATCCAAACTGATTGTCTCGTTCTCGGTGCCGGCCTCGCCGGTTCAGCGTATGCCTTGCATGCGGCGAAGGCGGGTTTAAAAGTTGAACTGCTTTCACTGGGCGAGCCGTTGCAGGCGAATAGTGATTGGGCGCAGGGGGGAATTATTTATGATACGAATCCCGATCCGGCTCAGTTGACGCAGGATATTCTCGAAGCAAGCGACGGTACGGCGAATCTTGCGGCTATTGAGCAACTCGTGCGGGAAGGTCCAGCCGCGGTGAAGGAGCTGCTCCTTGAGCAATTGCAAGTGGGCTTTGATCGTGATGAAGCGGGTGTGCTCGATCTGACGCGCGAGGGCGGACACCACGAGCGCCGCATTATTCACGCCAAGGATGCCACGGGTCATGCGATTATGGCGTCGGTCGTTCTGCGCGTGGATAACACGCCCGGGATCACGCGCCGGCGTAACTTCGCTGGAATCGACTTGCTCACATTGTCGCACAACTCTGCTGATGCCAGTCAACGCTATGAGCCGTTGACCTGTTTTGGTTGCTACGCGCTCGACACGGCGTCGGGGGAAGTGGTCGCATTTGTCGCGAAGAAAACAATTTTGGCGACGGGTGGATTGGGTGGGATTTTTCTGCACAGCACCAATCAGCCCGGCAGTGTGGGCCACGGGGTGGCGATGGCTTACCGGGTCGGCGCGCGTTTGATCGATCTGGAGTACGTACAATTTCACCCGACGGTTTTCATTCAGCCGGGCATTCAGCCGTTTCTGATTACCGAGGCGTTGCGCGGGGAGGGCGGAGTTCTGGTCGATGCGCGGGGACTTCGTTTTATGGATGGGGTCCATCCCCTGGGCTCGCTCGCGCCGCGTGACGTGGTGGCTCGCGCGATCAAGCAACACCTCACGGCGACGGGCGACAATTGCGTGTATCTCGATCTTTCGGCCCTGACGCCCGAATTTATTCGTGAGCGTTTCCCGGCGATTTATCAGCGTTGTCTCGCAGGCGGGGTAGACATCACCCGCGCGCCAATTCCCGTGGTTCCCGCCGCACATTTCTCGTGCGGTGGGGTGCATTCCGATCTGCACGGCCGGACGAATGTGCGTCATCTCAACGCGATTGGCGAAACCGCCTGTACCGGCTTGCACGGGGCAAATCGGCTGGCGAGTACGTCGTTGCTCGAATGTTTGGTGTCGGCGAAATCCGCAGCGCAAGCCGATGGGGTCGAATTGCAGAGCGGTCAATTTCAGCCGCCGGTGCCACGGGAGTGGACGAGTGCGGTGAAGGAAGCTGACCCGATGTTAGTGCGGCAGGATTTGCAACTGGTGCGCACCACGATGTGGAATTACGCGGGAATTATCCGCTCGCCGCATCGGTTGGCGCGGGCGCGTCGGATTTTGTTGGAGCTGCGCGAGGACATTCAGGCGTTTTACCGGGATTGTCGGCCGGCGAGGGAATTGATTGAGCTGCGCAACGCAGTGCAGACCGCGTTGCTCGTGGTTCACGCGGCGTCGCTGAATCCGGTGAGCAAGGGTTGCCATTACGTCGTGGCGGAGAAGTAGGATTGGAAGCGCCTCTCGAAGGCGAGAAGTCCAAGCTGCCGAACTGTTCCCCACAAAGGCACAGAGAAAAACTGACTTGTTGAGGTGTCTGCGAAGGATTCGAAGGGAGCGAAGGTTCGGACTAAAGGTGGCTGAAACAGACAACCAGCGCATGTCATTTTTTTGAAAGGTCGGCGATTTTCCCTCCTTCGCTCCCTTCATATCCTTCGCGAGACGATTGGTTTGGGCCGGTGTCTGCGCGTCGCGCTCCCCGACCGGGGTCAGCGCCCCCGGCTACAGTGGGAAGATTCACCGTGGGCAAAGGAGTTCCCGCCCTAACTCGAAACTCCCGCTATGATTTTTTCGGCTGACTGAGCGAGTGGGCGATTTGCGGCCAGAGGGCGGCGGTGCGTTCGGCGAGAATCGCGCGGCATTTGGCTACCTCGGATTCGCGCTGCGTCAGGTTTTCCTCGGCGATGGTCGCGAGGTCGTCGAGATTGTAGAGGAAGACATTCGCCAACTGGGCGGCGGCGGGGTCGACGTCGCGTGGAAGAGCAAGGTCGATCAGGAAAAGCGGGCGGGCGGGCCGGCGTTTCATGCTCGTGGCAATCAATTCACGCGTGAGAACAAAATCCGGCGACGAGGTGGAACTCGCGATAATATCTGCGCCGGCCACGGCTTCGGGCAAATCGGCCAGACTCATGGCCCAGCCACCCGCGAGGGCGGCGGCTTCTTCGGCTTTGGCGAGGGTGCGGCTGGCGACAGTGATAGAAGCGGCGCCGCGACTTTGAAAAGCCTGGACAGTTTTTAGACCGATATCTCCCGCGCCGACGACCAAGACTTTCGTGCCGGAGAGTTCGCCGAAGATGCGTCCCGCAAGATCCACCGCGACGGTGGCGATGCTGATCTGGCCGGCCCCGATTCTCGTGTGGGTGCGGATGTGTTTGGCGGCTTGAAAGGCTTTTTGAAATACACGGTTAAGCACGGGCCCGGTCCATTGCTGGGCGAGGGCGTGATCGTAGGCGGCTTTCACCTGACCAAGAATTTCTGTTTCGCCGACGATTTGAGAATCAAGGCCGGAAGCGACAGCGAAGAGGTGAGCGACTGTCTCGTGATTGTGACGGAG
>JANYFP010000522.1 GCA_025362555.1 Verrucomicrobiota bacterium | reverse complement strand
AGGGCCGTTGCTTGCGACGGCCTAGACGTGCGAACCCAGACACAAACCCCAGCGAGGCCGCCGCCAAGCAGCGGCCCTACATAAACAGTCAATAAGGCGATTGCCCCCGCCCTCCTCAAATCCTCGCACCCATCCCCCCGGCCCAGCTCTCCACCGCGACCGGCAATTCGCGCACATGCGCCAATCGAAACAATCGTCCAGGCTGATCCGGCGGCGCTTCGACACGCTCAGCCGCCCACGTGATGTGATAGGGAATATGCGCGCCGGCCCCGCCTAATTGCAGCACCGGCACAATATCCGACTTCAAGGAATTCCCCACCATCAGGAAACGCTCCGGCTTGATCCCGTTGCGTGCGAACAACCGGCTGTACGCCTCCGCATTCTTCTCGGAAACAATTTCGATATGCTGAAAATGACTCGCAAGGCCAGACTTCGTTAATTTGCGCTCCTGATCCCGCAGGTCGCCCTTCGTGATCAACACGAGACGATAGCGCGGCGCCAGTTCAACGAGCGTTTCAAGCACCCCATCCAATAAATCAACCGGGTGCGCGAGCATGTCCTGCCCAAGTTCAATCAGTTGGTGGATTTCCCCGGCGCTGATTTGCCCACCCGTCAGCTCAATCGCCGTTTCAATCGCCGACAACGTGAAGCCCTTGATCCCGTATCCGTAGCGTTCGAGATTGCGCATCTCGGTGGCAAAGAGCGTGCGGTCAACGGTCGCCGCATCGTGATAGCGGGAAAGCAAAGCCCGGTAACGTTCGTGCGTCTGCTCAAAGATAACCTCATTGTGCCAGAGCGTATCATCCGCATCAAAACCGATAGTCAGGTCGGAAACAGCCATGCGGCTAATTCAAGGCCGGCGGAGAGGAAAGTGACAAGCGCCAAGTGACAAGCGGCAAGTGCCAGGCACAAAGCGTGAATCGGCATTCTTAAATTTAATTATAATCGCAACGCCTCACACGCAGCGGCCATTAACGACGGGTAAAACGACAATTTCTTCATCCTAACCGGTAACGACCCAACCCTTAGCCCCTGATAATCTAGTGTCCTGACAGGTAAGTTCGTTTCAAAATGGAGGAGCCTGTTTACAGGCGATTCGAGAATTTCGCCGACTGACAACGTCCCACATCGCTTGTAAACAAGCTCCAACAACCCCAAACCAAGGTCGGAAATATGCAGCGAACTTTTCTGACAGGATACAAGTCAATCGCGACCGAACCTAGAAACTCGCGTACGACAGTCAGCAGCTATCATCATCCTGACCGCCCCGCTTACTCGCGCTAGCGATTCTCTTCAAAACATTCACCCGCCCCATGATCAATCCTCGTCTGTTCAGCGCTCAAATTTATCGCGTCACCCTCTCGTTGCTCCTTGCTTCCGCGCTGCTTGGAACCACCGCCGCGATGGAGCGAACCCGGGAATCCTTCAACCGTGACTGGCGATTCACGCGCGGCGATCCCGCCGGCAACACCGTGAAACTTGACTACGCCACCGTCAAACCGTGGCTCTCGCCGATGGGCGCGGAACTCCTCAACAGCGGACATCACACTCCGCCTCGGCCCACAGAAAATCTCGGCGGAAGCGTCCCCTACACTTTTCCGACCTTCGCCGATGCCTCGTGGCGCCAACTGGACCTCCCTCACGACTGGGCCATCGAAGGACCATTCGACCAGGCCATTTCCGGCGAGACCGGAAAACTTCCCTGGGCCGGCGTCGGTTGGTACCGCAAACATTTCATCGCGCCGCGACTCGACGGTGGCCAGCGCCTCAGCCTCCAATTCGATGGAGCCATGGCGAACGCCCTCGTCTGGTGCAACGGTCAGTTTGTCGGCGGCTGGCCCTACGGCTATTCCTCGTGGCAAGTTGATCTCACCTCCGCGATCCTGCCCGGCGCGGAAAACGTAATCGCCGTCCGCTTGGAAAATTTGCCGGATTCTTCCCGCTGGTATCCCGGCAGCGGACTTTACCGTGCCGTCTGGTTGGAGAAAACTGCGCCGATTCACGTGGTGCCGTGGGGCGTCGCCGTGACCACTCCGGTCGTCAACGCCGACCTCGCGACGGTAAACATCGCGGCCGAGATCCACGACTCATCCGGCAACGCCGAGGCCATGAAAATCAAACACAAGGTCTGGGAAACGGATCCGTCCCTCCGCGAAGTGTTCGTCCAATACCAACTATTCGAAGCCAATCTCGCGGGCCACGCCGTCGGAAAATCGGTGGCCGCAAGTAAACTCATTCCCGTCAGCGTGCACGATGGGTATACCGCTTTGGCCACCGCGTCGTTGTCCGTGCCGCACCCGAAACGCTGGAACCTCGATACGCCAACTCGCTACTTGGTTGAAACCTCGGTCACCGTGGCGGGCGAAGTGGTTGATCGGGTTGAAACATTGTTCGGCATTCGGACCGCCCGCTTCACCGCGGCGCAGGGCTTCCACCTCAATGATCGCATCGTGCGCTTGCAGGGCGTCTGCCTCCATCACGATCTCGGCGCACTCGGTGCCGCCACCAACCGCCGCGCGTGGGAGCGACGCTTGGAAATATTGAAGGCGATGGGCTGTAACGCCATTCGCACCAGCCACAATCCGCCTGCGCCGGAATTATTGGAATTGTGCGATCAACTTGGCTTCGTGGTCATGGACGAGGCCTTTGATTGCTGGGAAGCGGCCAAGAAAACCAACGGCTACAATCTGCAGTTTGTCGATTGGCACGAGAAGGACTTGAAGGCGATGATCCGCCGCGACCGCAATCACCCGAGCGTCATACTCTGGAGCATTGGCAATGAAGTCGGCGAGCAGACTTTTCCGGAAGCGTGGCGCTGGGGTCGCCGACTCACCGCGCTGGCGCACGAAGAAGATCCCTCGCGCCAGACGACCTCGGCTTTTTGTGTGGATAACGCCGCGTCCGTCGGATTGCAGACCGCTGTCGATGTGATGGGCTTCAACTACCGACCACGCCTCTATGCGGATTTCCATAAAAACTTTCCGCTGCAACCCGTGCTGGGCACTGAAACGGCCTCCACCATCAGCACGCGCGGTGACTATTTCTATCCCATCAACACCGACAAGTTGAAGGGACTCGCCGATTTCCAAGTAAGCTCGTACGACCTCAGCGCTGGCGATTGGGCCACGCTGCCTGAGGTTGAATTTCGCGGGCAGGATGAAAATTCATTTGTCGCCGGAGAGTTTGTCTGGACCGGCTTCGACTATCTGGGCGAACCCACGCCCTATCTCAACGAGACGACCACTCTCTTCGATTTCACCGACCCCACCGAGCAGGCAGCCAAGAAAAAGGAGCTGGCTGAAACCGGGAAAATCGCCGTGCCCTCCCGTAGCAGTTATTTCGGCATCCTGGATTTGGCCGGATTTCCCAAGGATCGTTATTATCTCTATCAAGCACGCTGGCGGCCCGAGTTGCCGATGGCCCATATTCTCCCGCACTGGAACTGGCCTGAGAGAATCGGCCAGATCACCCCGGTGCACGTTTATAGCTCCGGTGATGAAGCCGAACTCTTTCTCAACGGACGATCCCTCGGTCGCAAAAAACGCGCCGCCTTCGACTATCGTTTTCGTTGGGATGAAGTGAAGTACGAGCCAGGCGAGTTGAAAGTCGTCGTCACCAAAAAGGGTCAAGCCTGGGCCAGCGCCGAAACCACCACGACCGGACCCGCCGCCAAACTCAGCCTCGCGGCCGATCGCACCTCGCTGCAGGCCGACGGTGAAGATCTGTCATTCATCACCGTGTCCGTCGCCGATACCCAAGGCAGAGTGGTGCCGCGCAGCAAACCGCTGATCACTTTCTCGATTACGGGTCCGGGTGAAATCATCGCCGTCGACAACGGCGATCCGACCAGCTTCGAACCGTTTCAGGCTACCCAGCGCAAAGCCTTCAACGGGCTCGCGCTCGTGGTGGTCCGCCCCCATCGCGGGATCGGCGGAAAAATCATCGTGCGAGCAAGCTCAGATGGGGTGATCGCAGGAGAGGTGGGGTTATTGAGTGAATAGAAATCCCCCCCGAATGTAGGAGCTTGCTTGCAAGCGATTCAGCGCGTGAGAGTGCGGCGAAAGTTCTGATCGCTTGTAAACAAGCTCCTACATTCTGACTCAGACCTCATCAACGCGTCGCCCCGAACGACGGCGGCCGGTCCTTCAACGCCGTGCCCCACGTCGGATGCGGGGTCGGGCCGAGGGTTACGATCAGGACGTTGCACTTCTCGCGCATGAGTTCCTCCAGCGGGAGCCAGGAAGAAGTCCAGGGGTGCCCATTGAGCTCAACGGATTGAACGTAGCCGTGGCCAGCCCGCCCACCCCGAGCGGTTATCTCGAGAGTCCGACCTTCCGCCAGTTGGAGCTTCGCGTGATCAACCATCGGTGCCGTCAGCACAAATCCCGGAGTGCCGGGAATGGCGGGATAAAGTCCGAGCGAAACCCACAGCAAATACGCGGACATCGCGCCGACATCATCATCCCCGGGCAAACCATCCGGCGAATCTTTGAATTCCGCCGCAACCCGCCGCAGCACGTCCTGCGTTTTCCACGGCAAACCGAGCCAGCAATATATGAAGGGCACGCCGAAACAGGGCTCATTCGAAATCCAAAAATACGGTTCACCCGTATTCCAGCCATCAACCAGCACCTTGAAACAAAACGCATCAAGCCGCGCCGCCGTGGCCGCCGGACCGCCGAGTTTCTCCACCAGTCCAGCCACGTTTTGCGGAATACTCCACGTGTACTGCGTCGAGTTCCCTTCATTGAAACCTTTTTCTGATGTCGGAGCAAAATCCGCGAGCCACGTGCCGTCGGATTGACGCGGGCGCAGATAGCGCGTGTCCGGATCCAGCAAATTAAAAACATTCTGCGCACGCTGCTGCAAACGGTCCGCCGACGCGGCATCACCCAGGCGACGACACAATTGAGCGAGTGAAAAATCATCGATTGAATACTCCAAAGTCCGC
>JANYFP010000471.1 GCA_025362555.1 Verrucomicrobiota bacterium | reverse complement strand
GGCCGTTGCCCTCAACGGCCCTCGGGGTGCGCAGGGCGATTGAGGGCAATCGCCCCTACCACTCCATTGTCCAGCAAAAATCTAAATCTTAAGAGCCATCGGTATAAACAGGTCGCCCACCGCAACCGGCCTCCTCAAGGGCCGTCTACGGTTCCGGGCGAAGCAGCTTGGAAAACGCCGTTGGACACAGAGAGCAGGATGGGAAGCATCAAGGTCACAGAGAATCAGCTCACGGAATGAGGTGTGAATTCCGTCTTCCGAAAGGTGAGTTCAACTCAGTGGCTCGTTGGTCTCCGTGAAACGATTAATCATCAGAAAGGTTCCTCACTGTTTTCGATAGGTGATGGCGTAAGTGAGCTTCGACCAGAACCCAAGCCGAAGGAGGTGACCGCTAATAAGTTTCGCCGATAGGCGAAACTTTAGAATACCCCTTCGACTCATCGTCTTCGGGGTGGGTTCCGTGGAGTCAGCTAATCGCTGACTGGGTTCTGCCTGCAATTAGCAGGCCTCAAAAGCCCATGGGCGGAGACGATTAGGCAAAGTCGTACTTTCAAAGATTCATCCCTTGATGAATCCAATGAGCGGTTAGAACCTCCGGGTTTTTGATCCTGTTTTGTCAGTCGATTCACTGGAAGTAGCGAGGAACCCTAAAAAAACTCAGATGAGAAACCGCTCATCTACGCTAATCAAGAAATTCAAAAAGAACTGAGTCCAAAAATAGTTCGCCTGATCGGTGAACGAAGAACCTCTGCGGGAAATCCTCCTATTGCCTATATTAGCGCCGATTAGCGGAAATTAGCGGTTAACCGACTCCGAAATTTAAGTTGATTCGAGAATTTAGGATCGGAGAACCTGAGGAATCCGATGCATGCGGAGTCGTTTTACCACCGGTTTTTTTTGGCGCCGGCCTGATTTGGCCGGCGCTTTTTTATGCAGTCACCCAGCCGCGTTGGCCGGTTTCACCTGACGATGGGTGGCTTACGGTTTCTTTAATTCAGCGGCGATCGAGGGTTCGGCCCCGAGCGTTCCGGTGAGGTTGGTCAGGTAGGCCGGGGTCCGGATGGCGTTCACCTGGTTGATCGCGTGGCTCAGGCGGGCGCGAATATCGAGGCGCTTGGCCACGTCGGCGTAGTTGGGGCGGGCGAGGAATTTTTCGAGATAGCTCGTTTGGCGGTCCCAGAGGTGGGCATCAATCGTGCGTTGGGCTTCAAGCCGCGCGCGATACCAATCGCTGGCGATGACCGATTCGCGGGTGAAGAGCGCGCGGAACACAGGATCATCCGCCTTGCGCCCTTCCCAAGTGCCGTCGCGCATGAGGTGCAACAGCGCGCGAAGCGGTGGACACGCGGTCTCGACCGAGCCGTCGGAGAAGTAGTGTTCCGAGGCTTTGCGCATGGCGGTGACGATGTTGTCCACACCGTCGACAAAGATGGCGAGATCCTGTTTTTCCGGTTCAAGGAATTCCTCGTCGAAGACGCTGCTGGGATTGCCGAGGACGCGGCCGCAGAAGGTCTGCACAAACCGGGCGGTGATGCGCCAGCCGAGCCGGCTCGCCAGAACGGTCTGACCTTCGTATTCGAAATCGGCGCAGCGTTCCAGATGGCCGGCAGCGATGAGGTTGGCGGGTTCGCGTTCGGCCGGGGTCATGCGGCACCAGATTTCCGGCACGAGCAGACTGATATCGTGATCCACGCGGTGACGCGGTCCAACCCAACCGGCGGCGGTTGAGAAGAGCGGGAGGCCGGTGAGGATGTACGACGTGATGGCGGCGTTGAGATCGTAGATCGGTGGCAGGGCGTTGAACGGTCCCTTGGTCAGCGCGCCTTCGGAACCCACGCCGGTGGTGGACGGGGATTTGCCGGTGAGGCTTGCGATGAGATCCATGAAGGCTTCGGGCACTTCCTGATAGTGGATCGGACCGAAGACGCAGAGTGGGCGCACGCCGGGTTCCGGCGGATTGAGGCGGCGGCCCATCAGGACTGAGCCCACGGGGAAAGGAGCTGGCGAATTCGAGGCGAGGTTGCGGTAAAGTCGGGCGCCGGTTTGGGCGAGATACGTGGAACGCGGATCCTCGAGGTCGGGACGGTTTTGCAGATAACGCGGATTTTTCGAAGGTTTGCCGTCGACGATCCGCGGGTGCGAGGGCGAGACCATGTAGGCGGGATGGTCGGCAGCGACGAATTGACGGAATGCGTTCTGCATCGTCTCGGTAAACGCTTCGAAACCGAGCGCGTCTTCCACGATCGAGTGCGCGGTGGCGCGGTTCAGTGCTTCGTAGTTGGAAAAGAAATGTCCGGGGCGGGAGAAATCCCGTTCAGTGCGTTTGTCGTAACCACGCACGATGGCATCATCAGGCCGCTGGAACAGGCGCAATTCGCAATTATGAACGAACTTCAACGAGGGCTGCGTGATCCAGGCAGGCAGTCCGGGCACTTGGGCGCGCGGGGCAACGGTCGAGGCGGTGATATCGTCTTCGACTTGGATTTTTTCCGCGGGGAAAAAATCCGACCGCAGCGTGAAGGTGCGCCAGCCGCCTTCGCGGGTGTAACCGACCCGCAGGTAGTGCGTGAGCAATTTTTCGGAGTTATATTTCAGCTCATTGCCCGGCCGGGAATTGATGGTGTCGACGGTGAAGTGCTTGCGCCAGTCGGTGCCCCATTCCGGTTTGTAGAGTCGTTTCAGGAGGAGCACGAGATCGCGGATCGAGCGCGGGATGGACTTCAGCCAGTTGTTGTACTCTTCGGTGAAATCCGGACTGCGGCTGAGTAATTTGACGACCGAACCGAGTGAGCGGTCGTGGCTCAGGATGTGTCGGGCGCGGACAATATTATTCAGCGGGTGGTGGAAGCGCTTGGTGTAGTCGCGGGCGAGGATCGCTTCGACGGTGTCGAGGTCGTGGGCCAGGTCGCTCACGAACACGGGACCGGTGAACATCGCATCGGTGATCGGTTTGGAAATCTCGGATTTACCGCCGCCGGAAACGGTGCAAGGTTTGTGGCAGAGCAGTCCTTCGGCATCGGTGCCGCGCAGGAGCCAGCGATCAATTGATTCAGGTTTCACCATCTCGACCTTGTACCCGGAAGGCAGCACGTAGGTGTAACCGGGGAGGAGTTTGACCGATTGCTCGGCCCCGCTGGGGTCGCGCCACGTGATGCCCTGGGTGCGCAAATCGAAACGGGCGGTGGGCGGCACATAGTGGATGTTCGGAAACAGTACGTCGCGAGCCGAGCCATCGGGTTGCAGTTCGGCCCGGTCGCCGAGCAGCTTGAGTCCGTCGGCGAAGGAGTGCTGCGCGTCAGGCCGATTGGGATTGAGCTGAAAATTCTCTCCGAGATCGACGCTGGGGAATACGATTGCGCCGCCGGCGTGTTCCTCTTCGGCGCGTCCCAGCAGGTTGGCGGCGAAGCTGATTTGGGTCTTAACTTCTTTTTTGCAGTAACCGAAATAGTTGTCGGAAATGAGTGTCACGATCACCCCGGAGGCATTGCGCGCGGTGATTTTGAAGGCGCCGCCGTCGTTGTAAAGTTCGTCGGCGGATTTCCAGCACATGCCGTCGCGGCGTTGGCGTTCGGTGGCGTCAGCGTGGGCTGGCAGCCCGAGTTCGCGCTTGGTCAGGCCATTGAGGTGAGTTGCGAGAATGATGCAGCCCGTGTGGCCGGTCCAGTGTTCGGGATCGAGGCCTGCGTCGTTGTCCGGCAGATGTGGATCACCCGCGTTGCCGAAAATACTTTCGACGAAGTCCAAATTGGCGACGAGGGCGCCGGGCACAAAGAAACGGGTTTCCATGGCGCGCACCGGCGAAAAGCCGGGCACTTCCGGCACCACGACCGGACGCAGGTGGAGCGAGACAAAGCATTCGGCCGGCGCGGCGGCGTCAGCCGTGAAGGGGAGGCGCAGTAATTCGGGCGGGGGCGTGAGGGCGTTGAGCAACAAACGGCCGAAGACGGCGACTGGCACCGCTTTCTTGTCGTCTGGAATGGGCAGCCCGCCTTCGGCAACGTGGAAAATGCCCTGCGTGGTGCGGCGATCGCTGCGGGGATTGTGGAGTACGCCTTGGCGGACGCGGAGGGAGGCGAGGATGCTGCTGTGGTATTCATCGCGGCCCGGGGGCAGGGAAAGGGCGCGGGCCAGACCGGGCCGGTCGAGGACTAGGGTGGTCGCCGGGAGCCGCGGCGGCTCGATTGCGCCGTCGAGGCAATCGTAGAGGAAATTCTGGATGCGTTGATCCACCGGACAGAGATGGGTGGAAAGGACGCGGTCCTTTTCGCGGCTCAGGGTCAGGAAATGATCGACGAAATTCGAAAGGCCCTCATCGCCCGCGAGGGTCACGCGGGGTTGGCCGATTTCGTGTAATTTCAGGTTGAGGTAGGCCAGCAGTTGTGGGTCGGTGGGATCGGGGGTGACCGGGAGGGTCAAAGGACGTGAAGGCATATGAAAAGATTTGATGAAGACAAAACGGAGTGAACGTACTTAGGGCAACAGAGTAAGCCGGTTTCGGACCATTTATTGGGAAAATTTGTGACACGCGCCGAGAGCGAAATGGGGAGTGTTTCACAATATATGCGTAGCCTTATCAAGCGGAGGACCGAGAGGGGATGAGTCTGGCAGCGTCCTTTAACCGTGTCGGAAGAGCGGTTGCCCGATAAATTATTCTACTTGTGCGGCGCTCTGGGTTTGCTGGGGTGTTTCACGGTTCTCAATTTAGCATTTCATGCGGTGTTGACGAACGCCCAACCTCTTTTGGCGGCGGATTTGGTCGTGTTATCAAGTGCGGGTTGTTTGCATTTAAAATTATTGCGCGGCAACGCGATGAAACACGGTTTCACGCCTTTACGAAACCGGGGTTCTGTGCTACTTATTTCCTCCCTCAAACTATCCCGGCGTTTCTTACTCTTCACGTTTTCAATCTGGTTAGTGAATTGGACTGGATTTAATCTCTGCCTCGCCTGAAACGTCGCCTGTAAACTTTGTTCTCCTGCTATTCGCGGTGTCGGACATGACCGGTTCGTTGTGTTTTTCACCGCTTCGCGGCTTTAGGCCGCCAAAGTTATTCAGTGTCAGTTTAGTTGCGGCGCCCGGGTCTGTCTCGGCAGGTTTGACGCTGCTTCGTGTTTGTTTACCGCTTTCATCCCATGCCCTTCATGGCCCCCTCGTGCGAAATCGCAGAAAGATTTCCCGTCGTGATGCTCTATGATCACTTTTCTTCGGTGAGTGTGGCGATGGCCACTTACAATCGCCTGACGCGTGAATTGGAGGGTGAGTTCAAACCTGAGCTTCGGGTTTGGCGGGTGGATGTCGCGACCTCTCCGGAATTTTCCGCCGAGGCTAACGTGGATATTGCGGCTGCGGAGGTGATCATCCTGACGGTGCGGGGTGATCAGCCGTGGCCGACCGCATTTCTCCATTGGAAGGAAGGCGCCGTGGAGGGTGGGGCGGTATCGCCGCACGCCATTATCGTGTTGTTGGAGGCGACAGACGGACCGCTCTCGACTGCCGATAGCTGGAACAGCGTGCTGCGTTCGGCGGCAACGCAAATTCATCCCGAGGTATTTGTCTATGAAACCAAACCTGACTTGGCGGAATTTCAGGGAAACCGGAATTCCTTATGCGATGTGCTCGCGGCAGAATGTCCGACCGAAGTGCATTTGAATTAGCAACGACGAATCATTTCCCAATCGGCGGAGGGTGTCCGTTAAAACTGCGAGCGAAGGAGCGGTCATGAAAAAACAGCGCACAGGAAAAAATAAAATCGGCTTGCCGGTGACGGCACGCTTGGGTCTCCGGGTTCCAGGGAGGAAGGTTCGGGCACTTTTGCGCGGACAGAATCTTCTTGAGCGTTGGCGGCGGCTGGCCACCGGGCTGCGCGGCGTGCGCTTGTTTCGGGTCACGCTGGCGGTGGGCGGCAAAGTTTTTTGGGCCGTTGAATGTACGCTCAATGGTGTATCGGTGTGCCGGCGTTTTGCGAGTGAACTGCATGCGCGGGCCTGGTTATCGGTGGCGACCCAAACCAGCGCGGCGATGAGTTCGGTAGAGCGACAGGAACTCGACCGGCCGTGCAGTACGTCCTGTTTTTCCACCGGCGGGTGATGATAGTCTTTGCGGGATGGTTCCTCCGGTCAGCTCGCGGTGCCTCAAGTGGTGGAACCTGACCTCCGGGCAGGTTGCGTGAGTGGCGCAGACGACCCTTGATCCTATATTCCGCAATACAACCGATCTTTTTAACCACGGATTTCACGGATTACCACGGATACAGAAACAATTCAGAGAGAAAAAACATCCTGAATAACTTTACCTGCGGGGTGAATTCCCACGGATTTGTATTTAATTAAGTATCCGTGAGCATCCGTGAAATCCGTGGTTTCAACTGCATTTTTTAGGCTGATTTTGCTGACGGCGGCAAGCCCCGCTTGCCAATTATGCCGGGCCTGCCCACGTTGGCGCCCATGCGCGTGTTACTGGTAGAAGATGAGGCCAAGACGGCGGCGTTCGTGCGTCGCGGATTGGAGGAAAATGGATTCACGGTTTTCGTCGCCACTCGCGGTGACGAAGGGCTGAGCCTCGCTCGCACCGAACCGTTTGACGCCATCATTCTCGATATCAGTCTGCCGGTCCTTGATGGTTTCAGCATTTTGGCCGCTCTGCGGGAATCAGGTAATAAAATTCCCGTGCTGTGCCTGACCGCTCGCGATGCGGTGGCGGAAAAAGTTAAGGGACTCGAGCTCGGCGCGGATGATTATCTGGTGAAACCCTTTTCTTTTTCCGAATTGCTGGCGCGATTGCGCACGATCCTGCGGCGCGGGGTCCAGGCCAGGGACCACGTTATTCGCGTGGCGGATTTGGAAATCGACTTGCGCCGCTTGCGCGCCACTCGCGATGGCCAGCGGCTGGAGTTGACCGCCAAGGAATTTAATTTGCTGGCCTTGTTTGCCCAACGGCAGGGTGAGGTGCTTTCCCGCACGATGATCGCCGAGGAAGTCTGGGATGTGAATTTTGACAGCGACACCAACGTCGTGGAGGTCGCCATCCGGAGGTTGCGCAAGAAAATGGATGATCCGTTTCCGCAAAAGCTACTCCACACTTTCCGTGGCGTGGGCTACGTGTTCGAAAGCAACCGCCCATGAGTAAGCTTCCCGCGAAAACCCGCCGGCCGTGGTCCATGACCGTGAAGCTGGTCGGGCTGCAGGTGCTCGCGATCGCGCTGCTCTGTGGCGGGGCATTTTTTGTGCTGTTGCAATCGATCGCGAGCGATCTGGATTTCGATAATCGCCTCGATTTGGACCGTCAGGTCGCCTTGCTGCGGGAGTGGTTTGAGGACCCGAAGATCAATGCGTCCGCCCTCATGGAGCAAATTAACTCGCCGGTCGGGGGGCACACGATCAGCCAGTTGTTTCTCGTGCGTATTCTCGATGCGCAGGGCGCAACCCTGCTGATCGCCCGGAATCCCCGCACTCCGCCCGTGGCGGCCTTTCCTCCTCCCGGCAGTGGCTCGGTGCACTGGCATGTTCCGGGGGGCGCGCATTATTTGGCGACTTCACTCTGGATCAAACTGGGTTCCAGCCATCAGTTGGCCCAACTGCAGTTGGCTTTCGATGTGACGGATGACTACACCTTGATCCGTCGGATTCGGCAAAACTCATCGTTGGTGTTTGGGTTGACGCTGCTGGCCGCCGCCGGGCTGGCGTGGTGGATTACCCGCCAGGGGCTTCGTCCGCTGGCCGCTCTCACCGCGTCTGCTGCGCGGGTGCAACCGTCCCAACTCAGCGCGCGCTTGGATGAAACCAACTGGCCCGTTGAGCTCACCCCGTTGGTGAGCGAATTCGATGCCATGTTGGGCCGGCTCGACGGCTCGTTCCGTCGTCTGGCCCGTTTTTCTTCGGATCTTTCCCATGAGTTGCGCACCCCGATCAACAACCTGCGGGGCGAGGCGGAGGTGGCCCTTAACCGCCCGCGGACCGTCGGGGAATATCGGGAGGTGCTCGAATCGAGTCTCGAGGAATATGCCCGTATCACCCGCCTGATCGATACACTTTTGTTCATCGCCAAAGCCGATCATCCCGAGCTCGGACTGAAACGGCAGCAGCTTGACGCGGCGACCGAATGCCATGCCGTCGTCGATTTTTTTGAAGTGGCTAGCGCCGAATGCGAAATCCCGTTGCTCGTCCGCGGGCAGGCTCCGATCTACTGCGATCCCACGCTTTTCCGCCGTGCCTTGAGCAATCTCTTGGACAATGCTCTGCGTTACACTCCCAAGGGCGGTCACATCGACCTGACGGTTCGCGCGGGACTTTTTGGCGGAACCGAAGTCGAAGTCAGTGACTCCGGAACGGGGATAGCAGCGGAGCATTTGCCGCATGTATTTGAACGGTTTTATCGGGCTGCAGAAGAGAATGCGGAGCCCACCGTTCCTGTTTCCGGTTTTGGTTTGGGCTTGGCCATCGTTAAATCGATTATGGAGCTGCATGGCGGCACAGTGGCAATTGCCAGTACCCCTGAGCGAGGCACCACGATTTCGCTTTTTTTCCCCGGCCAGCCCAACGCGTCATCAAGCTGACAGAATTGTAATCTGGCGGCCAGCCTCGGGACAGACCAAGTTGCTAGAGTATGGCAAACTGCCATCCTCATGTCCTTTACTGCGCCCCTTACCCCCTTCAAACCGAGCGAAGAGACCCGCTCGCCCGCTCGCGATCTTTTCTGGCTGATCGTTCTCTGTCTCGCGATGTATGGCGCCGGGCTCGGTCGCTATCCGCTGAATAATCCGGATGAGGCGCGTTACGCCGAGATTCCGCGGGAAATGCTGGCGACAAACGACTACGTGACGCCCCGGCTCAACGGCGTGAAATACTTTGAGAAGCCGCCCCTCGTGTACTGGCTCGTAGCCGGCAGTCTGAATGTTTTTGGCCCTGGCGAGATGGCGGCCCGCGCCGTTCCCGCCGTGTTTGGCTTGTTGGGTGTGGTCTTCCTCTATTTGACGGCCCGGCGGATCTACGGGCGTGAAACTGCTTGGTGGGCCGCCGTGGTGCTGGCTACCAGTCTGCTTTATTTCGCCCACTCCCGGATTTTGCTGATCGATATGGTCGTCGCGGTGCTGATCAGCGCGGTGCTATTTTGTTTTCAACTCGGCGTGCGTGAGCCGCCTGGAGCCTTGCGGCGCTGGTTGTTCTACGGGCTCTACGCGAGCGCCGCGCTCGCCACTCTGGCCAAGGGACTGATCGGTTTTTTACTGCCGGGCGCGGTGATGTTTTTTTGGCTGCTGTTGTTCAATCAATGGCGCCGGCTGCGCCCGCTTCACCTGCCGTCCGGGCTCGTGATTTTCTTCCTCATTGCCCTGCCCTGGCACGTGCTGATCGCGCAGCGCAATCCCGAGTGGGCTTGGTTTTATTTCGTCAATGAGCACTGGCTCCGCTTCACCACGACGGCCCACGGTCGGTTTCAACCGTGGTGGTTTTTTCTGCCGATCGTGGTTCTGGGACTTTTCCCCTGGACCGGGTTTTTATGCCGCGGCGTGCGCAAGGCGATGGCTGGTGGATGGTCGCGCGATGCGCAATCGGCGGACGATTGGTTTCCGCTGCTCTGGGTGGGTTTCATTTTATTCTTTTTCAGCGCCTCCCATTCGAAACTTATTCCCTATGTGCTGCCGATTTTTCCGCCGCTGGCGTGGCTCATTGGCCGGGCCATCGCAGACCTGCGTGCGAAAGGGGAACCGACCGCGTGGCGCTGGCCGCTGGGCGTCTCTGCGGCTTTGGCGGTGGTGCTCGGCGGAGCCATGGCTGGGGTGATTTGGAAGCCCGGAATTATTAAATCCGCTGAACTATTGGCTCAATTGAAACCGCTGGTCTGGCCGGCCGCGGTCGGTTTGGTCGTGGGCGGAATTGCGTGTGCCTG
>JANYFP010000466.1 GCA_025362555.1 Verrucomicrobiota bacterium | reverse complement strand
CGCGGCTTCCTGTTCGGTGAAATGCAGCGGGAAATCGATTTGCGAATGCTCGGTGGCCATCCCCGCGACGAGACCGATGAAGTTACGAAGCACGTCGTTATTCGGTCGACCGCTTGGATTCTGCGCGGAGGCGAAAGACTTTGCTTCGCGCGCGGTGAGTCGCGCCGCGGTCCAGTCTGGTTCGCCGATGAAAGCGAGTCCGGCGTTTTCCGGAAGTGAACTGGGGCGGGAGGCGGGCACGGGGTTAATCGTTAAACGTCATCCGAGGATTGGTTTTTAAAAACTCGGCGATGGCTGCAACAAATGTGTCGCCGAATTCCGCGCGCTTCTTTTCGCCAACGCCGGTGATGCCATCGAGGTCTTTGAGACGGGTCGGATAACTGCGGGCCATTTGGCGGAGCGTGGTGTCGCCGAAAATAATGTACGCGGGCACGCCGCGTTCGTCGGCGAGGCGTTTGCGTAATTCGCGCAGGCGGGCGAAAAGGATTTCGTCGCACTCGACGTCACCTTCGCGGCGCGGCGCGCGTTTCGCTTTCGGTAAATCGAGCGGTTTGGTGAGCGTAATCGGTTTGCGCGCGGTGAGGACCGCGAGGCCTTCGGGTGTTAATTCCAGCACGGGGAATTCCCCCTCGGCTTGGGCGACGAAGCCGAGTCGCATCAGTTCGCGGCCGACGGCGGCCCAGGCGGGGCGGGCGAGTTCGCGACCGATGCCGTAGGTGGTCAGGCGTTGATGTTCCCAACGGGCGATTTTTTCGGTTTCGGCGCCGGTGAGGACTTCAATGATGTGATTGAGGCCGACGCCGAACCGGCCGGTTTGGCGAATGCGATAGATGCACGAGAGGAATTTTTGCGAGACGATGGTGCCGTCATAAGTTTCGCGCGGTTCGAGGCAGTTGTCGCAGGCGGCGCAGTTGTTGGACGGAAAAATCTCGCCAAAATATTCCAGAAGCTCGCTGCGTCGGCAGCCCGAACTTTCGGCGTAATGCATGATCTGCCGGAGCTGAGCGCGGGCGACGCTCTTTTCGTGTTCGTTGGTGATCTCCTCGATGAAGTGGGTTTGCTTGGCCGCATCGCCGCCGCTGAACAGTAGGAGGCAGTCGCCGGGCAAACCGTCGCGTCCGGCACGGCCGGTTTCCTGATAATAGCCTTCGATGTTTTTCGGGAGATCGTGATGGATGACCCAGCGGACGTTGGGTTTGTTGATGCCCATGCCGAACGCGATGGTGGCACAGATGATTTTCACGTCGTCGCGCAGGAAGGCTTCCTGATTACGACTGCGATCCTCGATATCGAGTCCGGCGTGATAAGCGCGGGCGGAGAAACCGCGACCAGCGAGGGCTTCGGCGACCCGCTCGGTGGTGGCCCGGCTCGCGCAATAAATGATGCCGCTCTCGTCCTCGCGCTTGCGGACAAAGTCGATGATTTGTTTCAGCGGCTGGTCCTTCGCGAGGACTTTGTACGTGAGATTGGGGCGATTGAAGCTCGCGACGAACACAGCCGGATCGCGCAGCTGCAGGTGTTTGATGATATCCTCGCGGACGCGTTCGGTGGCGGTGGCGGTGAGCGCCATGACCGGCACGCCGGGTAAGAGTTTGCGCAGGCGGTTGAGCTGGCGGTATTCGGGACGAAAGTCGTGGCCCCATTCGGAAACGCAGTGGGCCTCGTCGATCGCGATCGCGGTGACGTTCCACGAAGTCAGATTTTCTTTCCAGTCATCGAGCATGAGGCGCTCGGGTGCGACGTAGAGGAGACGCCATTCGCCGCGATGCAGGCCGCGGAGGCGCGAGCGAGCTTCGTCGGGTTCGACACTGGAGTTGAGGTAGGTCGCCGCGACGCCGGCGGCGCGCAGTTGGTCGACCTGATCTTTCATCAAAGCGATCAATGGCGACACCACGATAGTGAGACCGGTGCGGTGCAGCGCGGGGAGCTGGAAGCAAAGGGATTTGCCGCCGCCCGTGGGCAGGAGGGCAAAGACGTCGCGGTCGGCGAGGGCGGTATCGATGATTTCGCGCTGCAACGGGCGAAAAGCGTTGTAGCCGAAGGTGGTCTTGAGAGTGAGATGCAGGTCGTCCACGGAATGAGGGATTGAGTGTTGCGGCCCGCAGCTCGAGTGGAATCAGAAAATGAGAAAAACGGAAGATGATCTTTAGCGGCCTCGTTTTTGATACTGATCCACAAACTTCTGCACTTTACACCAAGATCGCAAAGACCGCTAAGCCGCATCGGCGCAATAGAAGGTGGAGCGGGTTGTCTTCAACCCGCTGGCTTGAGGGCGGGAATCCTGAAGCGCCTTGAGGTCAAGTCGCTCCACCGACGGATTGCGGACTATTATCACGCCAATATTTCAACTGAATCGTTAGGGCTTAGCGTGCTTCGCGAGCTTGGTGTAAAAGCTCTCGGCTTTTGGTAGTGCGCTAGAATTGCGAGCCTGCGGATACGCCCACCGTGGATAGTTTTTTTAATGCGGGTTAATTTTTGTTCCGGCTTGAGCTTCGCGGTTTGTCGCGTTGCCTCGGCGGCGTGCTGACTGAAACCCGCGAAGTCCGACCGTTTTCCACTCCACGCCACGTGGTGAGCGCCGATGGGCGCGTGCTCGCGGTGCCCGCAGATTGGGGCCTGCTGCCGCCTGGTGACGCCGCGCTTAGTCGCCGGATTAAACAAGCAGGACTGTCTTGGACAGTGATCGAAATGAAAGGCCGCAAACGTTTTTCGCGGGGAATTTGGGCGCCTGCCGCGCGAATCGCGGCGCTTCAAGCGGAGTTGCTGGTCGAGCGACAGGATCCGTCTTATCAGCGCAAATTGGATGCCGGTCGTCAGCGGCGCGCGGTGGAACAGGTCGCGTACGCGGAGGATTTCCGTTCCGCCGTTTTCAGTTACTTGCGCTTTCATCCGACGCACCGTGCATCGGCAGAAGTTCTTTCCCAAATGATTTCAGATCACGCGGTCCCGGTGGGTAGCGGAACCGTCGCTCGCACCGAGCGCATCCCGATTGAGCAGCGCGCGGAAGCGGCGACGATTGCATGGATGCGTCATCAAACGACGGGCTATGATAATATGGTTATCCCCTTCGTGAAAGGGAAACGCCGGGAGGTGCGCCGGATGCTGGCGCAGCGTTCGATTCAACTGCTCGCGCGCTATCGCCAGGGCCTGAACGTGGATCGGGCCACCTGTCCGCTCGCTCGCGCCCTAGAGCGGCATCGCGACCACTTTCAATTGCCTGGCCTTGGTGGAGCGGGAGCGACGTAATTTTCGACCGGGGAATAGTTCTTCAGTTGGCCCGAGGCCATTCGTCCCCGATTTTTTCCGAATCACGCGCGCTTCGGTGCGCGCATTACTGGGGCATCGGCCGGCCAGTTTGTGGCCACGTGTAGAGCGACCATTTTCCCGTGATGCGGAGCTCGGCGGTGGGGGGTTGATATTTTTTGTAGCGAGCCTGTTCCCGCTCGCGCCAGCCCGGGATTGCGGTGATCGACCAGTGTGGGGGCAGATAACGGCGGATGGTTTCTGGCGAGAGCTCGATTTCGGCCTCGCCATGGGTGGTGAGTCCATCCTCGGCGTGATCAAAGCGGTGTTCACAGAAATAGGTGACCAGCGGATGCCAGGGAAAATAGACCTGTCCGGGAAACGCGCGGGAGAGTGCTTCTGCTTCGATCAAGGGCTTGGTCATTGGTCGCAAGGGAAGCAAGGGGGAGTGGGCCAGTTGTTGGGTAAGAATAGCCAAGGTGAGCGCAGCCATCCAGGCCGTTGATGCTCGCGGCGTGAGGTGACGCAATTTTACCGCTACCGCCAACGCCCCGAGTGGCAGTAAATAGAGAAAACCGTTGAGTGAGTTGGTGGCGCCACCAATCCGGTAGATCGAAATCAGTGCGGTGGGCAACAGGCATACCCATGCCAGCGCCGGTAACAACCAGGGTGAATCCCGTCTCCAGACCGCGCGCCGTGCGACGATCAATCCGGTGGCTGGCAGCAGGACGTACCCCAGGATGTGCAGTTGGAAATCATGGGTGCGCGCCAGCAAATCTTCCGCAAATGGCAGTCGTCCCGGAATCCGCACCATATTTAACCAGAGGGCATCAAACCCGAACCAAGCGACGAAAACTGCTCCAAGGGTCAGGCCGCAGAAAATGCAGACGCCCGCATAACGAAAGGCCGTGGCGCGCCCGGTGGTGAGAGCGAGCCAGAGCAGTTGCGCCGGAATAATCCCCAGTGAGGTTTGCTTTGACCAGACTGCGAGGGCCGCACAAACGCCCGCGAAGACCAGCGGTGATTGGTGGCTTCGGCTGGTGCGTAGAATCAATAAATTCGAGACCAGGCCAAAGGCGATCGCAGCGTTGTCGGATTGGATGTATTGCAAGCTGGTGCTCGGCCACACCGCGAGACACAGCAGGATCGCCCAGGCCCGATCGAGGCGAGATGTTTTTGTTTCAGGGATTACAATTGTGGCAATGACCAGAATTGTCGGAATGATCGCCAAAAGCAGGTTGATCGTCCCGGCGACGAGCAACGCTCCAATCGTATCGGATGCGAGGATTGCGGGAAGATTGATCAACAGCGGCACGGGACCGTAGATCCACGTAGTGAGTGGGCCGCAATTGAGACCCGGGTAGGGCGTCGATCCGAAAAACAACATGAAAGTCGGAGCGAGGCGCACATTGTTCCATTCGACGAAAGGAAAAAAACAATAGCTCGTCCAGAATCTTAACCCCAGGACTGCAATCACGGCGGTGAAGAGCATGAGGTTTGCGAAACGGGGCGATGGACGGTCGGGGCGCATGCGGGGTGAGAGGAACAAGCTGAGCCCGTTTTTGCCAGCAACAACGGTTGTGTTTTGTTCTCGGCCGGCTCATTTTCTCCGCATCTGACGATGAAGAATATTACAGAACTGCAGCGTCTCGCTTCGCCCGCCCCCAAGCCGCAATCACTGGCCTGGGATGGTTCGACTCTTTGGATGGGCTCGCGCGAGACGCGCCGGATTTACGCGATTAATCCCTCCGCGTGGACCGTCGGTTGGGAGCTGGCCGCGCCCGGTACGCCTTGGGGCATCACCTGCGTGGGTTCGGAGCTGCGGGTCTTGTGCGGTGAGAGCGCGGAGGATAACCGGATCATCCGCCGCTGCATTCCGGGGCAGGGCTTTGATTTGAATTTTAAGGTTCCATGCCCGGATGATTCCGGTTCGCAACTCGGTTGGGACGGCCGACGGCTCCACGTCAGCCAGTGGTATCCGAAGAAGGTGCTCGCGCTGGGAACCGACGGAAAAATAGAGCGCGTGATCAACGTGCCCCACGGGATTTGCGGTCAGGTGTTTGTCGGCGATTATATTTATCTCGTTACGACCGATGCCGAGGAGACGGCCGATTATTGGCTCACCCGCGTGGATCCGCGCCCGGCCACGCCGGTGATCGAGGATTTGATCCGGATTCCCTTTGCGGCGCGGGCGCTCACCTTTGACGGGACGAATTTCTGGACCAACCACCGTGAGCAAAATCAAATCGTGTCCTTTGCCAGACCGGTTTGATTAACACTGCGCCCGCCCCGCGTGATCGGATTGATTTCCGCAACGTCGCGCCGGATCAGGGCGAGAGGCTGGGGACTGCGGGTTGGGCATTTGTACCCGGCCAGAAGGCGAGGTTGTTGGTCATGACATAAATGATCATGCCAGCCATCAGGCAGGTGGCTGCGACCCAGAAAAACGGGCTGTGGTGGATGCGTTTCCAGGCCGGACCGTGCGGCGGGTGTTCGGCGGCATTCGCTCCGCCATGTTGTTGGAATTTTGAATCACTCATAGTGGGTTATAGTGGTGGTGACCGCTCTAATTGGTCGGGGTGACCAACTATTTCGGGACAGCAGATGAGGAGCCGGATTGGTCCCGGTTTTAATTCGGCACTTCGGACGGGGAATCGTTGCTGCCGGTGCGGCGACGTTGAAAATACTTCAGGTTTGAGCGTATTTCTGCCTGCGCGTCGGAAGGAAATACGATTGGAAGTTAAGCGCTACGATGGATGACGTCATAGATTTTATCGCCCGGATTTTCACTGCTTCGCCGTGGATTTATCTCTCATGGCCGGCGTGCGCCATGTTCGTGGGCACTTTACTGGGGGCGGTCTCCGCCAAGGCTGCGGAAAGACTGGCGGTCGTGCCGCGGACCGGACCAGGCTTGGTCGGCCTTGTGACGGCACCGTTTGTCCATGCCAACTTCACCCACTTTGCGGCCAATCTGCCGCCGTTTGTCGTACTCGGTGCACTGATGCTGCGGCGGGGTGAAGCCCGATTTTTAAAGGTGGCGCTCGCGATTGCACTTGGTCAGGGCGTTCTCCTTTGGCTCTTGGGGCGCAAGGCTGCACATGTCGGCATGAGCGGGGTGATCTTTGGTTTCTTTGGCTGGCTGATTGCACTCGCGTGGTTCACGCGGGCTACGCCCGATCTGCTCGTCGCGGGCGGCGTGTTGATTTTCTATGGTGGCATGCTCGCAGGCCTGGCGCCGGCGCGGGAAGGTGTTTCATGGGAAGGACACCTCTTCGGCCTCGTTGCCGGGGTCGGAGTGGCGTGGGTGCACTATCGCGGCTAAGCAAAAAAATCCCCGTGAGGTTGCTCGGCGCTGCAACTTCGCAGCGGGTAATTCCTTAAAACAAACCCGCGGGCGTGTCCCGTTTTTTGATCGGCCTGGCCGCGCGGGCCAGGGAGTTTTAATCGCGGATTAATTATCGTGGTCGCCGGTGCTTTAGGGCGTATTTTAAAGTTTTGGGATGCGTCGGCCAGCGTTGTCGAGTGAATGCGACATCCGCCACTGGCTCGCGTTCTGAGGCGCCCGCGAGCGGGCTGACCTAGTTGGTTGAGGATCGTAGGATTCGATCCGATTTTAAAACCCGCCCGGCCGAGTAGAAATCGCGTTTGCGTTTGTTGAATTCCTTAACCCTTTGTCGGGACACTCCACTCCATTTATGCACCACGCCTCGCTCTTCACTCCGGTTACTCTCGGCTCGATCAAATTATCGAATCGCATTCTGATGGCTCCGCTCACGCGTTGCCGCGCCGATGCGGCTCACGTGCCCACCGACCTCATGGTCGACTACTATGCGCAACGCGCCAGCGCCGGACTCATCGTGGCTGAAGCGACGATGGCAATCGAGGGCAACTCCGCTTTCGGCGGCCGCGAACCCGGGATTTATTCCGCCGCTCAGGTGGCCGCGTGGAGAAAAGTTACCGATGCCGTCCACGCCAAGGGCGGCAAAATCGTGTTGCAAATCTGGCACGGCGGTCGCGCCTGTCACTCGTTGCTAAACAACGGCGCACAGCCGGTGGCGCCGAGCCCGCTGCGAATCGAGAACGACGAGACGCATACGCCGCAGGGAAAAAAGCCGTATGAAATTCCGCGCGAATTGCGCGATGATGAATTGCCGGGAATTGTCGCCGGCTTTCGGCACGCAGCGGAAAACGCTCGCGTGGCTGGCTTCGACGGCGTGGAAGTTCACGGGGCCAACGGTTACTTGCTCGATGAATTTTTGCGCGATGGGAGCAACCAGCGCCAAGGTCCGTACGGCGGCGTGATCGAGCATCGGGCGCGGTTGTTGCTTGAGGTGGTCGATGCCGTCATCGGCGTCTGGGGGCGGGATCGTGTCGGCGTCCGGATCTCGCCGCTCAATAGTTACAATTTCATGAAGGACAGCGATCCCGTCGCGCTGACGAGTTACGTGGCCGGCCAGCTCAACCAACGCGGCATCGCCTTCCTTCATCTGATGCGCGGTGATTTTTTCGGAGTGCAAAAGGGCGATGTGGTGACTGCGGCCCGCGCGGCCTTCAAGGGTGCGCTGATTGGCAACATGGGCTACACGCCGGCAGAAGCGGCGCAAGCGATCACCGATGGTGCGCTCGCGGCGGTCGCTTTCGGCCACCACTACGTAAGTAATCCGGATTTGGTCGAGCGGGTGCAGACCGGGACCGCGCTCGTCGAACCCGACGGGAAAACATTATATTCGCCCGGAGCGCGCGGCTACACCGATTATCCGGCGATGGCGGTGGCGTAAATTCAATGGCGGTGGTTCGCTACACTCCGACGGCCGCAACGGCGGAGTGTAGACTCTATGGTGCGAATACTCGCTCTGGTTTGATTAGCTGTTGCGGCGATATTTACTAAGCCCGTTAAGGTGCGGTTATCAACGGCGGAGGATCGGTTTCGCCACTTGCGCGGAGGACGGGGTGACCTACCTTCGACCGTCATGGACGATCTAGTTGCGGCCCGGGCCACCATGGCCTTTTCGCTGGGATTCCACATCATCTTTGCCGCGATCGGCATGACGATGCCGTTTCTCATGTCGGTGGCCCATTTTCTCTATCTGAAAAAGAAGGATCCGGTTTATCTCGGGCTCACGAAATTGTGGATGAAGGGTGTCGCGATTCTTTTCGCCGTGGGTGCGGTGTCGGGCACGGTGTTGTCCTTCGAATTGGGTTTGCTCTGGCCTGGTTTCATGCAGTACGCCGGGCCCATCATCGGGATGCCGTTCTCGTGGGAGGGTACGGCGTTTTTCTTGGAGGCCATTGCCATTGGCCTCTTCTTATACGGTTGGGATCGGATGAGTCCGTGGGTGCATTGGACCACCGGTTTGCTGGTGGGGGTGACGGGCTTCGTCTCGGGGATTTTTGTTGTCGCAGCCAATGGTTGGATGAATGCGCCAGCGGGTTTTGATTGGGTCAACGGGGTCGCGCAGAACGTCGATCCGGTGAAGGCCATGTTCAATCGGGCGTGGCCGCACCAGAGTCTGCACATGCAGCTCGCAGCGTTGCAGGCGGTGGGCTGCGCGGTCGGGGGCATTCACGCGTGGCTTTATTTGCGTGGCGTGGCGTCGGACCTGAACTTGAAGGCGCTGCGCATCGCGATGGTCATCGGGGCGTCGGCGTCGATTCTGCAGCCGTTCGCCGGCCACATTGCGGGCGAGAGCGTGGCGGAATTGCAACCGGCCAAATTGGCGGCCATGGAAGGTCATTTTAAAACGAGCCGCCACGCCGCGCTCACCGTCGGCGGTTTGCCCGACGTGGAAACTCAGACCATGAAATGGGGCGTGGAGCTTCCCGGTCTCCTCAGTCTGCTCGCGCATCGCGACCTCAATGCGGAGGTCATCGGACTGGACAAATATCCGCGCGAGGACTGGCCGCCGGTGCTGATCGTGCACGTGGCGTTTCAGGTCATGGTCGCGATTGGCTCGGCGATGGCTCTGATGGGCGTGCTGTATTTTTGGTTTGTCCGCCGAGGAAAATTTCCCCGGTGGTTTCTGTGGGTGGTGGTGGCCTGCGCGCCACTCGGGGTCGTCGCGATCGAAGCGGGCTGGGTGGTCACGGAGGTCGGGCGCCAGCCGTGGATTATCTATGGCCTCGTGCGGACCAAGGACGCGGTCACGCCGGTGCCGGGAATGGTTTACCATTTTGGTTTGTTTGTCGTGCTCTACCTTTGTTTGGCGGTTGCGACGGTGTGGCTGCTTCGCCGCCAGTTCCGGACGGTGCAACAAAAATTTGGAGGCTAAATGATCGATATCCTCGTATGTTTTATTGGCGCGTCGCTGTTGCTCTACGTCTTATTGGGCGGATCGGATTTTGGCGCGGGAATCATTGAGTTGTTGCCGGCCGGCCGGCTGCGCGAGGCGCAGAAGGAAGTGATCAACCATGCCATGGGACCGGTGTGGGAGGCAAATCACATGTGGTTGATTTTGATTGTGGTGATTTTGTTCATGGGTTTCCCCACGATCTTTACGACGCTGATGATTGCGCTGCACCTGCCGATGCTCGCGTTGCTGGTGGGCATTGTGGTGCGCGGCGCGGCGTTTACTTTCCGCCACTACGACGCGGTGCAGGAAAAGAGATCCCAGCGAATTTATACGGTGCTG
The DNA here is from genome assembly GCA_025362555.1 of Verrucomicrobiota bacterium. Lineage (GTDB taxonomy): Bacteria > Verrucomicrobiota > Verrucomicrobiia > Opitutales > Opitutaceae > Lacunisphaera. The sequence goes on along the minus strand of JANYFP010000466.1, from coordinate 11,627 downwards.
TTTGGGCTCTCCAGTTTATGGACGTCACTTTGGCTCGGGATCATCGCGGCCAGTCTCAATCGCGGGATCATCGACCCGGCGGCGCGTGAGGTCTGGACTGCTTGGTTTGCTCCGTGGTGGGGCGTCTATCCGCTGGCGGTGGGCCTGTTCGTGGTTTGTATTTATGCGTTTCTCGCCAGCATCTACCTCGTGGGGGAAACAGAACAACCGGATTTGAAAAAACGTTTCCTTCGGCTGGCGGGTTGGTTCAACGGCTTGGTCGTGCTCGCGGGTGGTTTGGTTTTCGTCGCATCGACGACCGAACGTGAAAGTTTACCGTCGGCATTTTTGAAGAATCCGTTGAATCTCGCCGTGATCGCGCTGGCCACATTGCTGTTTGTCGCGCTGTGGTTCTTCGTCGCGAAGCGCCGGACGATGCTCACGCGCATCGTGGCTTCGGGGCAGGTTGCGTTGATTTTGCTCGGCTGGTATGTGCTCTACGCGCCGAATGCACTGATCACGGCGCGCGGGCCATTAAGTTTCTACACCGAGGCTGCGCCGCCCGCCACGCTGTGGCAATTGGTGTTGGCACTGCTCATCGGGAGCTTGTTTATTTTCCCCAGCATTTTTTATCTCTTCCGCGTATTCAAACTCCCAGGAGGGGCGAAGCATTAAGACTCGCGCCATCACTCATCGGCTGGACGCTTGGGTCCACCCTTTACTTGCCGGCGGTCTGAACCCATTTCTTGGAACCCTCCAATAAAAATGAAATCATCCTTCGTTGTTGCGCTCAGTTTTATCGCCACCGCTTTTGCCGCTGATCCGATTGCCCCGCCTGCGCCACTGATCGGCACGCCGACTCCGGGCTATTCGATCACAAATTGCGTGCGTCCGTTCGACGCAGCGGCTGCGGACAAGACATCGGTGGGTTATCAATTTTGGTTTGCCGACAACGCCTTTGCTGACGGCAACACGGTGAAGCTGAGTGTGGTCGGTCCGCATCTTGCGACGCACGCGCCGCATCGGCATGGGGAGGACGAGTACTTTTTTGTTCTTGAGGGCACGGCGGAGTTTTACCTCGACGGAGAGCGCAAGGTAGCCGGACCGATGACGCTGTTCTATAGTCCTTCCTGGCACGAACACGGCATTCGTAACGTCGGCGAGACTGACCTGAAATACCTCGTTCTGAAAAAATATCTGCTGCCGGCGCCACACGCGACCGACGTCAAACAAGTTCCCGGTGCCGCGCAATTGCCGGCGCTGAAGGCGCCATGAAGTGATGCCGAAGTTGGTGTTACCTGAATTGCTCGCCCCTGCCGGGGACTGGAAAAGTCTCGCGGCCGCACTCGATGCTGGGGCGGATGCGATATATTTCGGCGTGCGCGGATTTAACATGCGGGTCGCGGCGAAGAATTTCACCGCCCGGGATCTGCCGAAAGTGGTGGCTCGGTGCCGCGCCCGGAAGGTGCGCGCGTATCTCACGCTCAACATCGTGATATTCGAGCGTGAGATTCCCCGGCTTGAGCGGTTGTTGAAGACAGCCGTGGCGGCCGGAGTCGATGCGGTGATCTGTGCTGATTTTGCAGTGCTTTCCTGTGCCGCTAAAATCGGGCTCGCCGTGCATGCGTCCACCCAAATGTCCGTCGCCAATTCGTCATCGATCCACTATCTTTACGCGCTGGGTGTGCGTCGATTTGTGCTGGCCCGGGAATGCTCGCTGGCCGATATTAGCAAAATTAAAATGGCGCTGCGCCAGGCACTCGGTCGCAATGCGGCCGGGGTTAAAATCGAAGGGTTCGCGCACGGGGCCATGTGTGTGTCGATGAGTGGTCGCTGCTTTCTTTCGAATTTCCAAACGGGCCGTTCCGCCAATCGCGGCGAGTGCACCCAACCGTGCCGGCGGGAATACCGCATCGTCGAGGAACATGGCGGCCAGGAGTGGATCCTTGGGCAGGACTATATTTTGAGCCCGAAAGATCTCTGCACGCTGCCGTTTGTTGAGAAGCTGATCGCGGCCGGGATCGATTCGCTGAAAATCGAAGGGCGAAATCGCAGTCCCGAATATGTTTCAACTGTGGTGGCGGCCTACCGGCGCGCGCTTGATTTTTACGGGGAGAATCACGGCAGGCGCGGCTGGCGGAAGCGGTTTGATGACCTGAAGCGGGAGTTATTCGTCGACTTGGCGAAAGTGTATCACCGCGGTTTCTCGGCAGGATTTTATGGCGGGAAACCCGTCGGCCAGTGGAACACGCCGCCACAGAATGCCTCGTTGCTGCAAAAACGGTATGTCGGTCTCGTCGTGAATTTTTATAAGAAACACTCGGTGGCGGAGATTGCCGTGCAAGACGCCCCGTTCGCGCTCGGTGACGAGCTTTTCATTGAAGGCAACACCACCGGGTTCATGCGGCAAAAAGTGGAATCTCTGCAGATCGAGGCCGTGCCCGTCACGGCGGCGCAGACCGGCAGCAGGGTTGCCTTGCGGGTCAATGCCCCGGTTCGCCGCGGAGATAAACTTTTTGTGATGCGGGCCAAGACGGGCGCGGTCCGCCCGGTGGATGGGGCCACCGTGCAGGTGAACTAATCCTACCCTCGTCCGTTTAGACTCCCCGTTCCGGTTCCAGTGAATATTTTTTGAGGAAAGTGCATTTGCCCTTGTGCGAGGCCCCCTGTCGGCTGCACAAAAATCCCTTTTTTATGCAAACGCAGATCCAGGAAATTTCCATTGAGCAGATCAATATTTACGGCGGCACGCAGGCGCGCGTGAAGACGAACGAGGATGCCATTGAGAGTTATGCCGAGGAAATGCAGCGCGGCGCAGTGTTTCCTCCGATTAGCGTGTATTTCGATGGCACGACTTACTGGCTCGCGGATGGGTTTCACCGTTTTCTCGCGACCAAGCGCGTCGGCTTGCTCGCCATCGCTGCGGAAGTTCAGCCGGGCGGACGGGTCGAGGCCTTGCGCCACGCGTTGGGCGCGAATTCGCTCAATGGCGTTTACCGCACCAATGGCGACAAACGCAATGCCGTGGAGATCGCGTTGGCGGAATGGACGGAGTTGTCGAATCCTGCGATTGGTGAAATTTGCAAAGTGTCCGCCGAGCTGGTGCGCAATTGCCGGCAGCAGATGCAAAAGGCCGGACTAATCCCGCAAATGATGATTGTCACGGGGCGCGATGGGAAACCACATTCCGGTGCGATCGAGCGTCAGGCTCGCGGTGAGACGGAAGAAGCCTCGAGCGAAAAAGGCGGCGGCAGCGGTGGTGCAGGTGGCGGATTTTCCAAAGGGAAGGGCGATGGCGGTGCGCTGGGTGGCTCGACGAATGAACTCGAAAGCGAAGCGCGCGACATGATTCGCAAGGGTGAAATCAATCCGTTCGAACTGCGCAAAATGTCGAGCGCGACATCGAACGATTACGCGGTTTCAGTGATTACGTTGCTCGGGCACATGCGCAAAGATGATCCGAAACGCCGCGACGGTTTGAATCGCATCAAAGCATGGATCGAACGCGAACTTCGCGGAGAAAATGTCGAGCCGATGGTCGCGGTGGCGCAAGTGCCGGCTGAAGCCGAGGTTTGACTTGTGCGTGCGGGTCGAGGGTCGGGGCCGTTGATCTCAATGGCCTTCCGCGCACTAGGACGGTTGGGGGCAACCGTCCCGACCGTCTTTGAAAAACTAATTGGCTGCGGGCAACATCGGTTGATTTCTGATCGCATCGCGCGCCGAGCGTTCCGCGCGCAGGCGCGCCCGTTCCTCGGGGGTTTTGTACGGGTGATGACGGTAGCCTTGCCGGTTGGGATCAGCCGCGCACTTGAGCTGGAAATCCTGCATGCGTTGAAAAACGTTCAGCAGTTGTTCCGGCTGTGGGTAGTGATCGAGTCCGGCTTGCTCCAACACCAGCAGGAGTTCGTGCACCGCCTCAAGGGTGGAAAGGCAATCCGGGCGCGGTTGTTGTTTGATGACGTAACGGCTCGGCGTCGTCGGCGTGAATTTGACGCGGGGTAATCGCTGCAAGGTCAGACTGAGCCGATGGATCGAGCGCGCGCCGCGCCAGGTGGCGTCGATTAAAATGATGACCAACCGGCGTTGATTAATTGCGGTACCCATCGTGGGGATTTGCGCGGGATCGGACAAATTGGTCGCCGTCTTGCCGGGGTAAAGCAACACGCAGTAATTCTGCGGATCGTTGAGCACCTTCTGCACCGCCACGTGTTCATCAAACCCTGTGCCCATGTGCAGTTCGCTGTTGGGCAGACAGAGATGGGTGAGGCGTCCCGTGTTGGCTTTGGTGACTTTATATTCCTTCGGCGACATGAGGAAAAGAAACCGCGTCCGCGTCTCCATGGGCCGAAGCGTGGGGCACCAACAAAGGTCGCTTGGCCAAAAACAGCGATAGCAGGTTACTCTCATTCACGAGGAGAACGAACACAAAGCCGCGCGGAAGCGAAGTCCTAACTTCGGGATCTTACAAGTCTTGCAATATCGTCACGTATTAAGTGACAAGTGCTGCGGGGGTGGGGCTTCTCTGGGGCGTTAGAAATTGACCGGTTATCTGGGCCATTGCAGCGTCTGATCGTTTTACCCTGTGAGCTAATCTCTTTCCCTTAAAAGAACGCCTGATGAAATCCGATCGCTTTTTCTATTCTACGGCGGCGGCGTTGATTTTGGTTATCATGTTTGTTGGCTTTATGCCGTTCTACGTCAGCGGTCACGGCGCGGGCGGCCGGATTATCGCTCCGGGAATATTTCCTGTGGTACTCGTGCATGGCTTGGCCATCACCGCGTGGTATGTGCTCTCGCTGGTCCAATCACTGCTGATCGCCGTTAGGAACCGCCGGTTGCATATGAAACTGGGTTGGAGTGCCGTGGGGATCGCGCTCGTTATTGCCGTCAGCGGGGTGATGGTGGCCATCCGATCCGTCCAAGGGGCGCCGGAGTTTCACTTCTTTGGTATGGCCTATCCGGATTTTCTCCTGGTCATGCTGGTGGAGATCGCCGTCTTCACGCTCTTCGTTCTGGCGGGACTCTTGACCCGGAAGCGACCGGAAATTCATCGGGCCATGATGTTGCTCGCGAGCTTGAGCCTGCTTCTGGGTGCCACCGCACGCATGCCGTTCCTTCATTCGCTTTTCGGCGCGTCCAACCTGCCGGCGTTTTTTGGTCCGGTCTTCACCTTAGGTGCAATTTTCGTGGTCGTGCGTTCCATGATGAGCCGCGCCTTTGATCGCTGGTTAGCGGCGGGCTATGTAGCGATGGTGATCACCTATCTCGCGGCCGAATATCTGTCGCGTACAGACACCTGGCATCAACTGGCCAGCGGGTTGATTAAGACCTGAGTGAATCGGTCGCAGGGATGGGAGGCTAGTGTCCGGACGAAACGATTTGCGCATTCGCGGTTGAGCAATGTGCGCACAAGTAGCGCAGCAAAAGTATTGAGTAACTGTCTGAGCTTCTCCGAATGGGCCGGTATCTTATCAACGGGTAGGCGCGTCAATTGACCAGCGGTGCGGAGGGGCGGAGAACGATGACAAATTGATCGGGCTAATTTTTTTCGCAGTCCGGGGTGAATTTATCGGCACCCGGATTTTTCTGGATTTTCTTTGCCGGCTGCTGCGTCGCCCGAGTACACCAGACGGAAAACGCCGAGCAGGGTCAGCGCGCCAAAAAGCCAGCTTGAGATCGCGCCACCACCCGAGGTTCCGTCGCCACTGGAAGGCGCGGGCGCGGCGGTGACGGTTAACGTCGCTTTGGCGCTGCTGGTCGTGCCCAACTCGTTGCTCACCGTCACTGAATAATCGCCCGCATCGGTGGGGCGCGCATGGGTGAAGCGGTAGGTCGCGACGGTCGCTCCATTGATAGCGGCGCCATTTAAGAACCATTGGTAGGTGGGTTCCGGCACCGCAGCCGCAGTGACGGTAAATTGAATTTCTCCACCCTCGACCACCGTTTGGTTCTGCGGCTGAGTCCGGATTGTCGGTTTGGTTGCGAGCGATCCGATCCGAATCGTGTGGTCCTCTCCGGCCAAATAAAGGGTATCGCGACCGTCGACCGCGATACTGGCGAGTCCGTTGAACAAGGCATTCGTGCCGACGCCATCGGCGTGGGCGGGTTGATTCTGTCGCCCCCCCATAATCGTGAGTGAACCATCCGCCTGGAGTTCTGCGATGCGAGCCCAACCATAGGTATAACCGTCCGTCAGGAAAATCCGATTGGTCGACGAAACCGCGATGCTTGTTGGCGCGAAATCGGTGAAGAAAAGTCTCTCCACCTCTTGCCCAGGTTTCTTTTTATAGACGGATTGATAATAAGGAATGCAGTAATAGATGACTCCGTCGGGCCCGATGGCTACACCTTCGATTCCGGAACCATGAGGATCACTTGAATCGATTTCGACGGTGACTACCCCGGAAGGTGCTATTTTAAGTAAGCGGTGTGGGTAGGTGTAATAGTAGAGGTAGTTCGTATAGTTAATGACACCGCTCTCGCTCACATAGACGTCACCGTTGTTCGCCACCGCGATGCAGTTGGTTTTGAAATTCTCGATGGCATTGGGCGTTTTTTGTCCCGTAATCGATTCGGTCGTTGCCAGGCCATTGCCCGCGACCGTGGTCACGATTCCAGTGGGGGTGATTTTTCTGACCGTACTGTTGGCTTCCAACGCGTACACGTTCCCGGCTTTATCGATCGCCAGATCGTGCGGTTGATTAAATTTTGCCGCCGATCCGACGCCGTCGGCATAACCCGATTGGCCGGGCGCACCGGCTAACGTGCTGACCACTCCCGCAGATGAAATCTGCCGAATCACATGATTGGCTGAATCGGCCACATAGCAGATTCCGTCAGCTGTGACCGCGATTCCCGACGGGTGATTGAAGCGCGCTTTGGCCAGATCACCGTCCACAAAACCAGCGGCCCGGCTAGGCGCGAGGCCCGCGATCGTCGTCACCACTCCTTGTGGCGTGACTTTGCGGATCGTGTTATTGTCCCGGTCGGCGACATAAATGTTACCAGCTCGATCGACGACCAGGCCGCGGGGATTATTGAATGACGCCGCCGCCCCGCTTCCATCCTGAGCTCCGATTCTCGATTCATAGCTGTCAGACGATGGGTGCAAACGCCCCGCCAGCGTGGTCACCTGTCCAGCTGCAGTGATAGTACGAATGGCATGGTTGTCGGTGTCGGTTACATAAATTGTCCCATCTACGCCCACCGCGACGACTGCGACCGTATCAAAGCGTGCCGCTTCGCCCAGACCATCGACGGCACCGCGGAGGCCCGGACTTCCTGCGATGGTGGTGACGGTACCGCTGGCTGAATATTTCATAATCGTGCTGTTATAGTTTAAATAAACTGCTCCCGCTGCATCCACGGCAAAGCCCGTGTTGTCCCACGACTGTGATGGCTTATCGACGGTGGTTACCGCGCCACTTATCGTGACTCTTCGGAAGACGCCCGCGTCGCGCACCAACAAAGCGCCGTCTGGAGTAATTGCCAACCAGGTCAGATCCAGAAAACGGGCGGCACTGCCGACGCCATCAACCCAGGAGCCTCCCTGAACTGCGGCGGCGTCACCAGCCAACGTCGTTACTTGGCCATCTGTCGAGATGCGGCGCAACACCGTCCGGTCCGCCACGTAAATCGCGCCTTGCGCATCGACGGCCACGCAATCAACCGCAGTAAAACGGGCCTGCGCCACCGGACCATCCACCGAACGCGCATCACCGGCCTGACCTGCCACGGTCGTCACGACACCGGCTGGCGTGATCTTCCTGACGCTCTTATTACCAGCGTCCGCCACATAGATGTTTCCTTGAGCATCGAGTGACAGACTTGTTGGTTTATTGAACCGGGCAGCGTCACCTGAGCCGTCGGCATTGCCTACGCTCGAAATGCCAGTGTAGGTCGAAAAATAATACGGCGCCGTTTCAGCCGCAAGAATCGGTCCCGCTAAAATGCCAAGGAAGATTCCGTTGGCGCAAATTGCGCGAAGAGCGTTTGGAAAATAACGCGTTCTTAAACCAATCAAGGAACCGAGTATATTCATGGCTAACCGCTATGACATCCGAGCCTGGCTAAACCCGCTAGTTGCCGCCCGGAATACTTTTGTTCACTTGAGATTCGGGTCTTTGATCGTCTCGTGGACCGACCGGAACTAGGTCGTGACCGGGTTACGAGGTAAGTGCGGGTAATACGGCGGGTTGTTCCGCAGAACGACGTGCGTCCGCTGGGTACGGGCTCTTCATTCGTCAGTTGCGGTTTTCGCGGCGTTGATAATATTCACCGTTAACTCCTTCGTCTTATGTCCAAACTGGTTTGTTATTTCACCAAGGCGTATTCCACCGGCAGCGCCTCTTCTCCACTCAGCGCGGCCACCATCGAGCGCCGCACTCCAACTGCCACCGACGTCCAAATTCAAATTCTTTATTGCGGCGTCTGCCACTCGGACTTGCATTTCGCGCGTAACGAATGGGCCTTCACGCAGTATCCTGCCGTGCCGGGGCACGAGATCGTCGGCCGCGTGACGGCCGTCGGCTCCGGGGTCAAAAAATTTAAAGTCGGTGAGACTGTCGGCGTGGGCTGTCTGGTTGATTCCTGCCGTACCTGTCCGGATTGTCGCTCTGGTCTGGAACAATTTTGCGCGGGCATGGTGATGACCTACGGCAGCATGGATGAACACCTGAATGCTCCCACGCTCGGCGGCTATGCGCAAAGCATCGTGGTGACTGAGGACTTTGTGCTCCGCATTCCCGCCAATCTGAATTTGGCGAGCGCCGCGCCGCTGCTGTGTGCGGGCATCACCACTTATTCTCCGATGCGGCACTGGAAAGTCGGTCCCGGGCAAAAGGTCGGCATCGTTGGCTTGGGCGGCCTCGGCCATATGGGCGTAAAGTTTGCCCGCGCCTTTGGTGCGCACGTCGTGCTGTTCACCACGTCCCCAAACAAAGTCGCGGACGCCAAACGCCTCGGGGCCCACGAAGTGGTCGTCTCGACCGACGCGGACCAGATGGCGGCGCAGGCGGGCAGTTTCGATTTTATTTTGGATGCCGTATCGGCCACTCACGACATTAACGCTTACCTCAATCTGCTAAAGCATGACGGCAATCTCGTGTTGGTCGGAGCGCCCGAAAAGCCCCTCCCGGTGGCGGCGTTCCCACTGCTTTTCCGGCGTCGTTCGCTCTCGGGTTCATTGATCGGCGGTTTGCCCGAGACGCAAGAGATGCTGGATTTCTGCGGCACGCATAATATTACGAGCGACGTCGAGATGATCCGCATGGATCAAATCAACGACGCCTATGAGCGGATGCTAAAGAGTGACGTGAAATACCGCTTCGTGATCGATATGGCGACGCTCACGTGAGCGGCGGCGCTTGGGCAGTGTCTGCGAAATAATTCGTGGTGTAGCGGCAGGCGTTTTTGCCGGGCGACGGCCCGGACAAATGCCGGGTTTGCTCCAGCAAAAACGGTACGTGCCTGCCGGCTCCGATCTCGTAGGTGGCGCGCTCGCCGCGCAACAATCGAACAGTGGCGTGACAAGCACGCCACCTACCTCAGGCCGCGCCGGATCTGGCGCCAGACATGAAAAAGGGGCCGGCTTCAAATGAAGCGAGCCCCAGGTTGTTTGCTTCCAGTGGTTAGGTGATTTGACCTAACGAAAGACGAAGGATCTCCTATGCCTTAGGTCTGTAAATTCTGGACGAAGAAAGACGATTCCTGGGGCGGAGTTTTAAATCCTCCTTTGATTCCTTTTTGCATTCGCGGCATCAGGACGCTGTCACGGAATTGCTCCCAGCTCTTTTTAGATTCGTGAATGGCGACGACCGTCCAGCCATCGGCTGATGGACCCGCTGCGTGGAATAGCTGGCCCTCGGGCAGACTGTTTTTTCCGGGATGGACCGCTGCGAGCGAGGCCAGGTATTGTTTCTTGGTGCCACCAGGAAAATGATGGATGATGGAGTACGGTTTGAGCGCGGTCTTTTTTGCAGCCATGATGTTTTTCTCCGAGGGGTTGAGGGGACGAGCTCGTCGTTGCGAGCATGGCTGAACCGTTAGAAGAATTAATTCATCGGGTCAATTCGCAATGGTTGATCTTCCGCTTCACACTGGGTCGGGTTTCAGAGGAGGCGCAATTCCACGAGCCAGACGTCGTTCTCGCGCAGCTCGAAGTTGCGAGTGAAATGGCCGTCGGCGCCGACTTCAATTTTTTCGTCGAGGATAGGTTTTCCAGCGGAGGCTTCGTGCAACGTTGCAACCTGGGCGCGGGTGAGCTGGGAAGGTGAACCGAGATCGCGCCAGGCGGATTGCACGTCGTTGGCACGATAACCGACTTTGGTGGCGAGCAGGCGATAGGCGTGATTCGGCTGGAGCGTCACGCGCAGCTCGGCGGTGCCCTTGGGATTCGCCGGATGTTCCGCTTTGTAATATTCTTGGTTGATCACCGAGGGACCGGGGTGGGTGATGGTGAAATCCCAGAAGAGCGCTTGCACGGTGCCGGCGCGATCACGGCAGACGAAGGCATCGGGATCGGCGCAGGTGAGTTCGACGTCGCCGAGACGATGGAGGAATTTATAAGCGAAGTAGGAGGGCTTCGCGAGGTCCTGATAATTGAGCATCCCGAATCCGCCATGGAACGGCGTCATGCGCGGGCCGGCTTCCTCGAAGATGTCAGTGAACGTCCAATACGACATCGACGTGGCGGCGCTTCCGACGTGGCGGATCTTGTCGAGGATGAAGGCGGCGCTGTGGTAGCTGTCGTGGATCGGGTCGAAGGGCGTGTAAGAGCTGCTCCATTCGGTGTAATGGAGTTCCGACTTCGCAAAAGTCGAGTGGTCGATTTTGGCGCGGATGCCCTTCACTTCGCCGGTAATTGCGTTGCGGTCTGGCGAGAATACGGTGCCGGCGCTGCCGTTCTCGTCCAGGTAGCCGTTCATGGTCGCGTAGGTGTGCGTGCTGACGAAATCGAGCGGCAGTTTGTTTTCAGTGCAATGGGCGAGAGTCTCGTCGATCCAGCCGCTGCCGGCCGTGGCAGGTCCGCCAATGCGATAGGCAGAGTCAACGGATTTCACCGCGCGTGCGGTGGTCTCGTAGAGTCGGTAGTATTCGGCGCGGGCAATCGGCGTGAACTCGGCGTCGCTCTTGCCGCCGGTGGTGCCGATCCAGAATCCGGTCAGGTTGGGTTCGTTCCAGACTTCGAAATACCATGAGCGCACTTCGTCGGCCCCGTAGCGTTCTGTGACGTGGCGGGTGAAGGCAGCGATGAATGCCTCCCATTTCGCGTAGTCTTTCGGTGGCGTGACGTTCGCTTTATACCAAAAAATTGTCTGTGGCCCACTGGCAAGCGCGCTCGGCATGAAGCCGAGTTCGACGAACGGCTTCATCCCGATGCTTTCGAGAAAATCGAAAAGCTCATCGACGTACTGCCAGTTGTAGATTGCGTGCCCCTGTTTGTCCTCTTGGTAGACCCCCATGTCGTCGCAGAAAAGACCGTGGAAACGAATGTAGCGAAAGCCGCACTCGCTGCGGGCCTGACGGAGCTGTCGCTGCCAATCGGCGCGCAAGCCCTCGTTGGCGCGACCGGCACCGACACAAAAATTATACATGCGGTTCATCTCGCCGCGCGGCTTTGAAAGATCGGCGTCGATCACGCGCGCGGC
>JANYFP010000377.1 GCA_025362555.1 Verrucomicrobiota bacterium | reverse complement strand
TGGGCCTGGACTGCACGGTGGCGGCGATCCACTGGGTGGTGACCAAGCTGGGGCTAACATATAAAAAAAGACGCTCCATGCGTCTGAGCAAAACCGGCCGGATGTGGCGCGGGCGAGGCGCCGCTGGCATCGGCGCCAAGGCGGGCTCGACCCGACACGGCTAGTCTTCATCGACGAATCAGCGGCCAAGACCAATCTGACCCGACTGCGCGGCCGCGCCCCACGCGGCGAACGACTGGTCTGCCACGCGCCCCACGGCCACTGGCGCACCACCACGATGATCTCCTCGGTGCGGCTGGACGGGACCAGCGCCTGTCTGACAATAGAGGGTGCGACTGACACCGAGGTCTTCCAAGCCTACGTGCGCGAAGTGCTGGTCCCCTCACTGCGCGTGGGCGATATCGTCGTCATGGACAACCTCGGCGCTCACAAAAACGACGGCACTCTGGCGCTCATCGCCCAAGCCGGGGCGGAAGTCCGCTTCCTGCCACCCTACTCGCCGGATCTCAATCCCATCGAGATGATGTGGAGCAAAGTAAAGTCTCTGCTCCGCAAAGCCGAGGCGCGCACCCATGACGAGTTGCTCTCGGCGATCGCCGCCGCTCTGCGCGCCGTCACCGCCCAAGATGCCCTCGATTGGTTTGTCGCTTGCGGCTATAATTTTATTTGAAATGCTCTAATGCAGGCAATACTTAGCTTTCTTTCAGAGAGTTTTGTTCACCGATCAGATGAACCACTTTTTGGTCCGGGCTTTTTGAATTTCTTAATTAGCGTAGATTAGCGGTTTCTCATCTGATTTTTCTAGGATTATGGTCATCACCAGCCACCAGATCGGCTTCGTTCAGTCCGGCGCACGGCGTCAAAGCGATTCCAAGCTCACGCCATAAATGTCGGACTATTTGGTTTATTTTTGAGTAAACCGGATCCATTCTCAGAAAAGCGGTGCCCGCAGTGTGGGCACTATTAATCCCGTACCCATGAGACTACCCCGTTCCATCTGCGCGATCACAACATTAGCAGCCTTACATTTTTGTGGGATGCTTGATCCAACTGCGCACGCCGCGCAAAATAAGGAGACCGTCTTGATTGATTTCGCGGACACCCGCAAAGATCCCGACGGCACTTTATTTCGCCCCTATGAATATGCCTTCGGCGATTGGAGTAACCACGTCAGCGACCTGCGCCGTCGAGGAATTTTGATCAAAGCACCCAGCGGAAAAGGTGGACTGGGCGAAAACAAAACGATGGTCGATTTCTCAAGGAGTTCAACCATTGAACTCCATTTCGTCATCGGCAACGCCAACCACGCGACGACGCTTTGGTTTAGCCTGGAAGACAAAGATGGCACGGAACAGACGTGGACAATACCGCTCGCTGAATTCCCGCCAGGACAGTCGGTTCACGCCAGCCTCGATCTAAATAAATGCAGCAGCGAACAAAAGCCCGGGAAAAATCCCGGGATGAATTTAAAAAAAATCAATACCTGGCAAGTGAAAGGAGATTTTACGGCTGAAAACGTTGAGATCCTATTAGTCAAATTGATTGGCATCCCAAGTACTACCTGACGGGATCTATCAGCCCAGCTGACGATCAACAAATTCAAGTTCAGGCGGCTTGTTCTGGATACACCAGAAATCATCCGAACGAGTAAGCGCACAAAGAGTCACCTAAGCCGACAAACTCAGTGGATTACCCCAGACGCTCCGGTGACACTCGGAGCAGATGACTTTAAAATTGAATACGCCGGAATCACTAAAACGCCGTACTGTTGAAAAAATTCGATCTGCCCTTTCATCGCCTGTTTCCGACTCTCAGACAGCAAATCTGTAATCGCTTTCAATGCCGTATCATTAAGTGCAATCCATTCGGGAGACCCGGCCTCCAGTTTTAGCGATTGCCCTTTCAACTCGCCCAAAAGCGATTCCAATTCCGGTCCACGATCCGCAGGAATACCGAGCACCTCACTAATCAATGGGGCCTGAAACTGCGCGAATACCCCCGGGTCTGATTCCATCACTTCGGCATCCTGAATAAATGGCCCAAGGGACAGAACGTTGATTTGATTGTCCGCCATTCGCTCCTGCGCTTCTTTCGCTTCGTGCGCGGCGGCGGTCTCGAACATTTTCCGAAACGTCATGCCGACAAATCGCCCGGAGTCCCGCACCGAGCCGTAAGAAAAAGAAATTTCCGATTTCCGGATATCCAACTCTTTTTTCACTTCAGCCAGTTCGGTTTCCAATGCCAGGTTCCGCTGCACCAACGCAGGCTGAGACGCCGCACCCTCAAGCTGGGAAGACGCGAACGCCGACGTCCGACCCAACGAGGGGCTGCTGGCAAGGGAGGCGATTGACAACAATTCAGTGGGGCTATGGCGGCGTTGCCAGAGCAGCCAACCGATGCCCAGTAATTCGGCGAGACCGACGATTGCCAGAACCTTGATCGTGGTGCGGGAGTTCATCTCCCCTATTCTGTGAACTACTTCACGATTGGATCAACCTTCGAGAAGGCTCATTTTCTTGGCGCGAAATACGAACCCAGCATTTATTCCACCGACACGCCCAAGTGAAATCTCACGTTTTCCATTGAGAAATTCTCTCAAACAAAGAAATACTGCGATCCGTGAAACTGACCGCCGTTCAACTGAAAAAACTCAAGTCTGCCGCGAAATCTGCGGCCCAACGCGCCTATGCTCCTTATTCCAACTTCCCGGTCGGCGCGGCAGTTTTAGGCGGATCAGGCAAGATTTACTCCGGCTGTAATGTCGAAAATGCCTCCTACGGTTTAAGCAACTGCGCTGAACGCACGGCGATTTTTTCTGCGGTGGCAAATGGAGAGATGCGGCTAAAATGCGTCGTCGTTTATACTCCGACCAAAATTGTCACCGCGCCCTGTGGTGCCTGCCGACAGGTCATCCATGAATTCGGTCCCGATGCGCGAGTCATTTCCTTTTGCACCAGCCGCGAAGAAATTGACGTGTCGATCCATGCGCTCCTGCCAGGTGCATTTGGACCACAGGACTTGGTCTGACGTTGAAGGCTAAGGACACGGAAATCCGTTAAGCACTCAGTCCGAGCGTAGCAGTAACAGACTTCACCGGAGCGAATCAGCAAATTTATTTAGCTCTTCCCAGTAGCGTGGACCGGCGATCTGCACGAAATTATTATGTCCGGCGTCATCCAACCAAAGGGCCATTTTTTTGCCCATGACGGCATCATACAAAGCCGGTCCGTGATCAAACGGAACCACCCGATCTAATTTTCCGTGCATGACCAACACGGGGCATGAGACACGTGGAATTTTTCGCAGATTCTGAAACTTATCGAAAGGCAGCAACGGCCAGTGCGTTATCACTCGATACACACTGGTGAAAGCAGACTGAAGCACGAGCCCGGCCACCGGCTCCGTCACCGCGAGCTCGACTGCCGGACCTCCCACGAGCGAGCGACCATAGACAATGACCCGCGACCATGGCACCTTCAGGTCATTCTGCAAGTAACGCGCCGCGATAATTGTCGACGAATAAACAGATTTCTCCTACGGCACTCCAGCACTTCTCCCGTATCCAGGATAATCAATCGCAAAGACCGCATAACCCCGCGCATTAATCGTCCGCAGCAATGGCTCAAGATCGCCCAGGGCCTCCGCGTTACCATGAAAAAACCAAAGCGTATATTTTGCGGCGGGATTCGGCAGATAGATTGCCGCGAGTGAACCCCCATCGGGCTGCGGGATGTAGCGCACGCCGTCAGGTTCTGACTGTGAGGCGTAGCCGGGCTGGAACAGCACGCCGCTCGAATAAAAATGCGCGCATACCGTCACGATCGCGTATCCGATCAGCAACGCCCGCAAGAGCCGCCAGACAACCGAAAGTTCTTCCCCCATGTTAAACTTATCCGGATTACTTCCCGAATAGTGCTCCATGCGCAATTAATGACCCGATAAAAAATCGCGAACACACACGAGCACCTGATCCCGCGGCACCTCTTGCTCGGAACGATCCGTCAGATCACGAATCTTGACGACCCCTTTGGCGAGTTCATCGCCGCCGTATATCAGGGCTAATTTCGCGCCGGACTCTGAGGCCGCCTTAAACTGTTTACCGAACGCCAGCTCCTTAAAGGGATATTCCACGCGCCAGCCCGCACCACGCAAAGCGTGAATATCGCCGAACGCTGCGGCACGTTCCAGTTCGCCACCAATCACCACATAAATATCGGGCGCGGTAACAAACCGCGGCGTCAACCCGCGCTGTTCAAGCAACAACCCGGTGGTAACATCGCCGATGGCAAAACCCACTGCGGGCAGGTCGGGGCCACCGAGTTTCTTAACCAGATCGTTGTAACGACCACCTCCCGCGAGCGCACGCAGATCACCCTTTCGATCGAAAGCCTCAAACACAAAACCCGTATAATAGGCCAATCCGCGAACGACTCCGAGATCAACTGCGACAAAATCATTCAGCTTCATAGCCGCTAGTCCCCCGAGAACTTTGCGCCAGTCCGCTAAACGCACCGCAAGTTTGTCAGACTTAAACGGAGCCAGCGTGGATTCAAGTTCTCCGAGGCTCTTGATTTTCAGGAAGGTCAAAACCTTCTCCTTCGTCGCCGCAGCCAATTCACCGTGCACTTCAGTGTAGCCTGTGAAAGCGTCATCGCCCATTTTTTCGTAGCGGTCGATCGCAGAAAGTATTCCGCGCGCCTGATTTTCATTCAAACCCAACGCTTCCAAATAAAAAAACCAAAGGTCTCGATCACTGAGCCGAATATAGAAATCGTCCTTGGTCAGACCGAAACCATTCAAGCACTGAATCAAAAGCGCAATGAGTTCGATCTCAGCTTCCGGACCCGCTTCGCCAAAAATATCCGCGTTAAACTGGTTAAAGGCACGGAGTCGTCCCTTTTGGGCACGCTCGTAGCGATAAAATTCGGCAATGCTAAACCACTTAATCGGTCGTTTAAGTGCACCCGCCTTAGCCCCGACCATCCGACAAACCGTTGGCGTCATTTCAGGCCGCAGTGCTACCTCCCGCCCACCCTTGTCCGTAAAACTAAACAACTGAGCCTCAATTTCGTCTCCAGATTTAGTTTTGTAGAGCTCGAGCGGTTCAAGGACCGGCGCATCATACTCTTGAAACCCAAAAGCTGAGGCTCCCTGCCTCCAGACACGGAAAATGTGCTGACGACGGGAAAATTCTTCCGGATAAAAATCACGGAAGCCAGGGAGTGACTGAAAGCTGGCCATGCCTCGCTGCGACTAACGCCGATCAGGCCGTTGCCGCAGGTGGCGGAGTGTTGCGCAACTTTTCCAAGCTAAGCTGTTTGATCTTCTGCTTGAGAATCTTGCCCGACTTAAATTTAACCACCGCTCGCTCAGGAATAATTACCTCGGTCTCGGGTTTATTCGGGTTGCGGCCAACACGGGCCTTACGCACCTGAACCTCGAGTACGCCGAAATTGCGTAACTCCACGTTACGACCGGCAGCCAGCGCATCCATGACGATATCGAGGGTCATTTGCACTGTGTCCTGAATTTGCTTCTGGGGGAAACCGGTCTTCTCGTAGATTTCCAACACAATCTCGCGCTTAGTCAGATTTGTCGACATGGATGGGGGTGGGTTAAAAACGTTTTGGACTAATTGGGTACGGCACAAATAATTCACTACCCTGAGCTTGCGTCAACCGCAAAGCCACGCAAAGGCTAAAGTCCATCCATGCCCGACCCAAAGGCAGTCAATTCCATGTTCGCGCGCATTGCGAAGCGCTACGACCTCGCAAATCACCTCCTCAGTGGCGGTGTCGATCACCTCTGGAGGCAACGCTTGGTGCGTAAAGTGCGAGACAGTGGTTCCGCATCTATCTTGGACCTAGCGACTGGCAGTGGCGACGTGGCTTTCACCTTGGCTGACGGACTGCCGCCAGGTACCCGAATCACTGGAATGGATTTTTGCCAGCCGATGCTCGACGAAGCCATCATCAAACGGAACGCAAACCAGCGGTGGACTTCCATTGAATTCATCCCGGGCGATGGAATGGCGCTGCCACTGCCAGACGCGTCATTCGATGCCGTTACCATTTCCTTCGGTTTGCGGAATATGGCAGATCGGCACAAAGCATTGAACGAGATTCACCGAGTCCTCCGTCCGGGCGGCCGACTCTTCCTCCTGGAATTTTCCCAACCCTACTTTTGGTTCAGACCCATCTACTACGCATACTTAAAATTAATTCTACCGACGGTGGCGGCGATCGTAACCGGTGACCGCTCTGCTTACGAATACCTTTGTGGCTCGATTGAAAAATTTCCGGGAAAAGAAGCGATGTCTCACGAAATCACCCGCGCGGGTTTTGCTTCCGTCTGCGCAACTCCGCTGACGTTCGGCATCGTAGCCTTACACGAAGCGAAGACCTAACTCAGCGCTGAAAAAAATGCCACGTCAGCCCTTGGCCGACGCATTCCCCTCAATTAAATGACTTGCCGCAACCGCACGTGCTCTGCGCGTTGGGATTCTTCAATTCGAATCCTTTGCCATGCAGGCCGTCGTCGAAATCGATATTGGTCCCGTCAAGATAAGCCAGACTGGTAGGATCAACGAGCAACTGCACCCCTTCACTTTCAAAGAGTTGATCGTCCGCCTTTGGCAGATCGAAGGACATCCCATATTCAAATCCAGAACAACCTCCACTCTCCACAAACACGCGGAGTTTTTTTTGCGGATCACCTTGGCTTGCATGCATGGATTGCACTTGGCGGGCGGCGCGGGACGTGAGAGTGAGCATGGACGTACGCTAGGACTTACTGATTCCTTGTCAAACGGTGCCCGAGGTTAAGCCCCGCTTCAGTGTAGCAGGAATCGTGCAAATATACTTTCTGCGTTCTTGCCACCTGTCCCTAGGATGGCTTTTCTTTGGTCGTGTCGTCACTCAAGCACATTTTCAACGAACTCAAATATGAGCTGGTCAACAAGCTTGCCGAAGGTGGCATGGGCTTGGTCTACGAAGCCGTTCAAAAAGGCACCGGTAATTTCCGCAAGACCGTCGCCATCAAACTGATTCGAGAAGAATACTCCAGCATCCCTGAGTTTCAAAAAAACTTCATCGGCGAGGCAAAGTTAGTCGCCGACTTGATTCACACCAATATCGTCCAGACTTATCATTTGGGCCAAATCGGCGGACAATATTTCATGACGATGGAATTCGTCAGCGGAGTAAATTTAGAACAATTTATCGACCGCCATACCGAGCTGAATCTGCAAGTTCCCGTGGACATGGCCGTGTTCATCGCCTCACGCGTTTGCCGCGGTTTGAGCTACGCCCATGCCAAGCGGGACAAAGAGGGCCGCCTACTCGGCATCGTGCACCGCGACGTTAATCCGAAAAACGTCATGCTCGCAATCGAAGGCGATGTAAAGCTCACCGACTTCGGAATCGCGAAGGCCTTGGATCTGATGTACAATGAGGAAGGAAAAGTCATCCCCGGCAAAGATGAATATCTTTCGCCTGAGGGTGCCAGTTATGCGGTAACGGACGGACGCTCCGATCTGTTTTCGCTCGCAATCGTGATGACGGAAATCCTCCTGGGACGGAATATTTTCCGCGGGGCCAACCGCCTCGAGTCTCGTCGCAATATCATCACCATGCCTTTGCCGAAGTTCTCTTCCTTGCGGAGCGAAATCGATTCCAAACTTGAGACTATTATTAACAAGGCCCTTCAGCGTGATCGTGATAAACGATACCAAACGGCCTTCGAAATGCTTACTGACTTGGAGATGTATCTCTACAGCGATCGCTACGGCCCCACCAACGAGAAACTGGCGGTCTACCTTGCGCAAGTATTTCCCCCGGCCAAGCTCGGTACCCGCCCCACTACCTCCACGGTTCCTGCATCCAGCTCCACCCCGCTCGAGAACAAGAGGTAACCTCTTTCGCGCATGAGCGGCCCAGGACTCAATCAAGGATTCCATCAACGGCAAACCCAGCAACTCGTGCTGGCGCCGCAGATGCGGCAATCCCTGAAAATTCTTCAGGTCGCCGCCCTCGATCTCCGCGCTGCAATCCAAGAAGAGCTCCAATCAAATCCTGCCCTCGAAGAGATGGCGATGGATGACATCAGCCTCGAAAAAGAAGCGGGCAGCGGCGAAGACAATTCGACCCCGAATGACGATGCCCGGGAAGAAATGGATTTCTCCAAGGATTTCCAAGTGCTCGAAAAAATCGGCCAGGACTGGAGCGATCACATGTCGGACACCGGCGGTGTGCGGCAAAGCTCCACTGAAGATGAAGAACGCCGGCAACATTTTTTCGACTCCCTGACGACGGAAACCTCCCTGCAGCAGCATCTCATGCAGCAGGCCGAAATGGCCAATCATCCACCCGGAATCCTCGAGGCGCTCCATTTTCTGGTCGGCAGTCTCGATGACCGTGGCTACCTCACGGCTTCACTTTCGGACCTGGCACTGCTCGCCAGCCTGCCGCTAAAAACCGTGCAGCAAGCGTCGCAGTTGCTTAAAACCTTTGAGCCCGCCGGCATCGGGGCGGAAAATCTCTCTGACTGCTTACTCATTCAACTGGCGCAAAAAGGCCGGGATAAATCCGTGGCCGCACGCATTATTCGCGATCACCTCGCCCTCCTGGTGCGCCGTCGAATTCCAGATCTCGCTCGCAAGACCGGTCTCGCCAACGAAATTATCCAGGAGGCCATCGAGGAGATTGGCACCCTCGATCCCGCCCCCGGTCGGCGATTCGCCGACGACGCCAACCGCGTCGTCGTCGCTGACGTCACGGTCGAAAAAGATGGAGCGGAATGGAAAATCATCCTGAACCAGGATTACATTCCGCGCCTTCGCCTGAGCAACACCTACAAGGATCTCATCGCCAAAGGCAAACTCAGCAAGCAGGAGAGCGACTACCTTCGCGAAAAACTTCGCTCCGGAAAATTCATCATCAACGCGATCGAGCAACGCCAGAATACGATCGAGCGCATCACCCGGGAAATCATCAAACACCAGGTGGAATTCTTCGAAGTAGGCATCTCCAAACTGAAGCCTCTGACGATGACCCAAATTGCCGACATCATCGGCGTGCACGAGACGACCGTCAGCCGCGCCCTCGCGAACAAATACATGCAGACGCCACATGGCGTCTTTGAGATGAAATATTTCTTCACCTCAGGCTACCAATCCGAAGCGGGCGTGTCTGTCGCCAATACCAGTGTGAAAGAAATGATCGCCGACATCATCGCCGGCGAAGATCCAGGCAAACCACTGAGTGATCAGGAAATCGTCGGACTGCTCCAAGCCAAAGGACTGAGCATCGCCCGGCGTACCGTGGCAAAATACCGCGAAGAGCTGGGCCTCTTACCGAGTAATCTACGCCGTCGCTACGACTGATTGCCCGGGCAATTACCGGCGGCCGAGCGCCTCATCCAGCTCTTTTCGCAGCCGCGATATTTCCACCGGCTTAATCAGACACGCGCTCAATTGCGCCAACGCCGAACTCCGCGCCAGCAGCTCGGGATTCAAATAACCCGTCATCAAAATGCGTTTGACCGCCGGTTGCTGTGCCAGTGCTTCCATCAGGAAACCGAGCCCCTGCTGCTTTCCCGGCAACATGTGATCAGACACGATAATATCAAATTTCTGCCGGGCAAAAAGCGCCCGCGCCTCGGCGACTGTACCCGCCACGACAACTTCAAACTGCTCGGCGAGATTCGCGCAAAGGGTGTCCACAAGGCCTGCCTCATCTTCCACTAAAAGGAGCAACGGTCGGGGGGAAGCCTCGGTTTCCATGTTATATTTACGCAACCGACGAAACGGCATGATCGTGCAGCTTGACGGCCTCTTGCACCGTCTTGATCAATTCCGGCAATGACACCGGCTTCAATAAATAGCGGTAAAGCGCGGCCTCATTAACGCTTCGCAGCAACATTTCGGGTTTCATGTAGCCGGTAACGAGAATCCGCTGCGCATTGGGATACTCCTCGCGCGCGTCGATCAAAAAGCTCAACCCATTTCCACCGGGCATCAGGTGGTCGCACACGACTGCTTTGAACGCCTTCTTGTGCATCAAAAATCCCGCCTCCCGCGCCGAAGTCGCCATGGTAATCTCAAAGAAAGGCGCTAACGCCTCGGCATATAAATTGAGCAGCGGTTGCTCGTCATCGACCAGCAAAACCGAGCCTTTCACTGGCTTGCTCACACTAGCGGGAATACCGGACGCAGTCATTTTTAGAGATGGTGCGTTGAGGCTGCTTCATGGCAAACCCAAATCAGGGTTCGCGGC
>JANYFP010000374.1 GCA_025362555.1 Verrucomicrobiota bacterium | reverse complement strand
GGTTGCTTTTGTTAAACGTCAGAACGAGCGCCATCCCCAATCGACTGTTGTCGAAGTACGCCGTTTTATCCGAACCGAGAATGGATGGCGAACTATAGGTCACATCGTCTCCGTCCGCCGTTGCCACCGGACCGATCATGCCCTCGAAATTTGTTTTTGCATGGCGCAAAAGATCCATCACGGCGTCGCCGAATTCACTGCCCCAATGTCTTGACGGATCGTCTTCCTCGCGCGGCACCGGAAACATTTTCGCGAGATCAGCCGCCAAGTCTTCACTAAAGAGCATGCCGACGTACAAGACCGCGCTGTCGCCGGACGCCGCGACCATGAAAACAGCGACGATGACTCCGTTGCGGTAGACGTACGCGGTGGAACCTCCGTTGCGCGCCTTTACGAGTTGGGTGTCGACCGTGTATCCTTGGTATTCGGGATGACGAGGATCGGCGAAGATCTTCGCGACGCCGAGGAAGGAGGACTGCGCAGCGGCCACCAACGCGGCGTCGGCGTAGGTGGCGCGGAATTCGGTCCGGGTGCCGGAGTTATACACCACCAGCCATTGTTCCGTGGTGTGCAAACCGGAAAATAGAGACGTCGGCGCGTAGCGGATCGAATCCGTATAGCGCGTCATGGCGCGTCCGCGAATCTGGGTGAAATCCGAAGGCGTTTGCTGGATGAGGGTGACCAGGTCGCGGGCGAACCCTTCGGCTGGCGCGGAGGATTCCGCCAAGCAGAACTGCACTGCGAGCAGCGCGCTCAGCAAGCAAACCGTGGATTTTAAATGAAAAAGATTCTGAGTGAACATAGTGTCAGAGACAACGCCTTCGAAAGGAGCGGCATTCGCCTCCGACCACAATTACAAAGCAGAGGCGCCTCACGCGAAAGAACGTGGAGGAACTGCGGGAAAATTATCTTCAGCGATACCTCGCCATGTTCCGGTACCTATGGGCTGGTCGGAGGATCATTTTTCGAGGATGATGAGCTTCGATTAGTCGGTGAGTTTCCGACAATTGCGCGTGTGTTTTTCTACAGACGCAATACCCGCGCCTTCGCTGAACTGGCGGACTTGAAAGGGAAGGCCTGTTGGGCGAAGTTCGATTACGTGAACGGTGGGCGCGAAAAGTGGCTGGCGAAAGTTGAGGCGCTTTCATTGGGATTGCTGACTACCCTTTTTACGGTAGGCGGCCTACCGCATTTAGGGTAGGGGCGCGCGATTGTTTACGCGCCGCGATTCGCGCGAGAATGCTGCCATGACGACAATAAAAAATTCATTCACTGCACAGGATTCGCAACGCGACGGAGTAGGGGGCCGCAAATTCAGCAAAGCTCGTTCCGTCGCCCAACGCCTGGGAATTTGCCCACGGACAATTTTCCGCTGGGCTGACGCCGGCAAGATCACCCGTCACAAGATCAATGCTCGTGTCGTGTTGTTCGATGAATCGGAAGTCACCGCGTTCATCGACTCGGCCAGAGTTGGCTGACGCGGAAGTCTTATGTGGTCCAGTCACTCAGCTACGGCGCGTATTGCTCCGAGATTAGGTATAGCTAGCCGCGCGATTGACCGGTGCGCTTGGGATAGGCGTAAGCGTCCGGTGCGGTACCTCGTAGACAGAGCGTAATGGTGACGATTACGAACCATTCTCTGATCCGGCAACCATCAGAGTGGTCACCATTCTGATGAGAGCTACGCAAGAAGCGCTGGCCGCACTGGCGCAGACCAGTTGGCGGGCAGGAGCGGACCGAGATCATCTTTAGTCGTCATCGCCGGCAGGCGGGTGAGCACGTCGCGAAGATAGGCCAGCGGATCCTTGCCGTGGCGCTGACAGGAGACGACCAGAGAGTAGATGACAGCGGATCGTTGGCCGGCGCCGGGATGACCGATGAACAACCAATTTTTCTTCCCAATCGCAGATGGACGAATGGCGTTTTCAACGAGGTTGTTGTCGAGCCGGGTTTGGCTGTGCTTGAGGTGCGCGGTCAGCGGCTCCCACTGGTTGAGGAGATAGGTGCAGGCCAGCCCGAGGGTGGATTTGGGCAACACCGCTTTTTGCATCCGCCCGACCACGCACTTCAACCAATACAGTGGCCTGGCAAAATATTCGGTGCGCAACGCCGCACGCTGTTCGCCGACATTCGCCTCGTCCCACTGCCGCTCAAGTTCGTAGAGCTTGGCGATCTGACTGAGCACCCATTTCGCGGCCTTGGGCGAGTCGTTCAACGCCTCGAAAAACTTCCGGCGAACGTGCGCCCAGCAACCGACCCAAGCAACGCCGTCGTGTTCGCGGGCGAAGGCCGGGTACGCGCCGTAGCCATCAGATTGAAGGATGCCGCGGTAGTCTTTGAGCAACGACGTGAGTTCTCCGTGCTGGCGCGTCAGCCGCCAGTCGAAGACGACATCGCCCCCGGGTTTACTGATGACCCACAACCAGCCTTGAGTGGTCCCGCCATTTTTTTCATCGGGGTCATTGCAACGGATCGGCGTCTCATCGGCCTGGATGTAGTCGCCGCTCAGCAAGTCGTGCTGCATACGTTTGTAGAGTGGCTCCAGCCACTCGGCCCCAAACCGCACCCAATCGTTCATCGACTGGCGGGTGATCTTAGCACCCCAACGCGCCAGCATTTTCTCCTGTCGGAAAAGCGGCAGGTGATCGCAGTATTTTGCGATCATCACCCATGCGAGCAATCCCGCCGAGGCGTAACCGCCGGCCACCGGCCGCGCCGGCGCCGCAGCGACCAAAGGAGCGCGACTGCGGTCCAAGCGGTGCCGGTACTTAGGGCGCACGATCTCGCGTTTGAAGAGTTGAGGTGGGATCACATCGACCTCAAAGGTGCGCTCCTCACCGATCTTTTCGTAGAGCGTGGGGTCAGCCTGCACGGCCGCGGGTTCGATCACGACGGTCTCTTTCACTGGCAGGTGCGCAAAGTTTTCCGCCGGGAGTGCGCGAGGAGCGGCCGGTCCTTTCGCCCGATCGTAGGTGATCGTCTCAACGGGCCGTTCGGCGGCGAGTTTTTCCAGTTCGCCGAGCGTGAGGACCAACTGAGCGCGGTCGAGGGTTTCACTTTTGCCCGGTCCGAAGAGTTGCTTTTTCAGCCACGCGATTTGCGTCCGCAGATGCGCATTCTCCTCCCGCAGGAGTTGCATTTCATCGAGGGGAATCGCATTCGCTTTCATCGCGTGCGATCAGTCAGCGCCGAGCGGTGAGAGTTCCCTCGCTGGAGAACTTTTTTTACTCAGCGTTCATACCACGGTTTTAGCGAACCGTGTTTGAGTTCGATGCCGCCGACCAACAGCGCCAGCGCCTCCGGTGCCAGCGAGAGTTTGGTTTGCGGCGTACTCGGTGCCGGCCACGAGAAGCGCCCTTGTTCGAGACGCTTCGCCATCACCCACACGCCGGTGCCGTCCCAATACACCAATTTCAGTCGCGTGCGCTCCTTGTTGATGAACCCGAACACCGCGCCGCTCTTGGGATCTTCGTGCAGCTTTTCCTGCACCGCCGACCACAGACCGTTAAACTGTTTGCGCATGTCCACCGGTTCGATGGCCACAAAGATTTTAATCGCTGCCGGAAAAGCGAGCATCGCGTTTAGCTCCGAAGGGCGCGCACCAGTGCTGCCAGTTCATTAGCGGCGTTGCCGCGCACCACGGTCCCGTCAACCAACCTCACTTCCAGTCCAGCCGGAAAGCCGGCGGCGGGTGCGACCGGCAACCGCACCTGGGCAAAACGCACCGGCGCAAGAGGCGTGCGTACGGGTCGCACGGACTTCAACACCCAACCCGCAAACGTGGAGTACCGCAGGCCCTCACGCCGCGCAAACGCGGCCATCGTCAGCCCGCTGCGCCGATAATCGGTGACCAACTCAGCGCGTCGCTCCAGCGTCGCTATCCGCCGGCCCCGCCCGTCGCGTTTATCTCCCGTCTCAATTAAGAATGCCTGTGTTGTCGCCATCCCGCACTCTACCACCGGGTGGCCCCGCTGCCTACGTGGTCCCCGGTCGGACGCTTACCTGCCACGCCTGTATGAAGGCAGTATGAAGCGCAGATGAAATCGGCCGGAAAACCAGCGGAGAAGGTAAACCACTAATGAACACTAATCGGACACTAATAAAGCCTCGG
>JANYFP010000337.1 GCA_025362555.1 Verrucomicrobiota bacterium | reverse complement strand
GGAGACCGAGCTGATGCATCGTGAATTTGGCAAAGCCAAACCCGTGATTAAACACGACGGAACCAAAGTCACGCCGATCGACATCGCGATTTCCCAACACATTCAGGATGCAATCACGGGGCAGTTTACGGGTGATCAGTTTTTTAGCGAGGAGTTGACTCCGACCGATCTTCCCGTGCCGGTGACGTCGCGTTTTTGCTGGGTGCTCGATCCCATTGACGGCACCAATAATTATGCCGGCGGCATCATCTATTGCGCGATCTCCCTCGCGTTACTGGAAGACGGCATGCCGATCTACGGCGTCATTTACGACATGGCGCGTCGCGTCCTGATTCATGGCGGACCGGGGCGGGGCGTGTGGGACGGAGAAAAAGCCATCCAGCCGCGGACCGCAGCGCCCGATCATCACAGTCTGATTGGTTTTCACTCTCCCGTGGACAAGGCGTATGCGAACGAGGGCAAGAAACTCCTCGAAAATTTCAAGATTCGCGGACTCGGCAGCAGCACACTGCATTTGGCGTATGCGGCCATCGGGCTGTTGAACGGCGTGGTGGATCACAATAACAAGGTCTGGGACATCGCCGCGGCCTGCGCACTGCTGAGTGAAGCCGGAGTCGAGATCCATTACCTGGAGAACCCGCCGTTTCCGATGCGAGAATTTACCTTGAAAGCACCGCGCGTCCAATATGTGGCCGGGAATGCGTTAATGGTTCAAAAATTGCGCGCGGTGATCGGGCGGTGAAGGGAGCCAGTATTACTCCGTTAAGTTTTAAGCCGCTCCTCTGGACTGGCCGATTGGTTCCAGCACCCCGCTGATTTCAGGTTTCGCAGTACATGCCTCGCGGGGTGAGGGCACCCCGCCTAGACCCCATCAAGCTGGAGCCGTTCGACCCTACTCACGATCCGTGACAAGCTCCGTGGGTTCACACCAAATAGGTCTGCAACGGGACGGGATCGAGTACTTTGGCGTGGGGTAATTGCAACGCGAGTTGCGCGGCGAACCAGGCGCGCGCGGGCGGATCACCGTGCGTCAGGACGATGGAGCGCGGGTTGCACTGCACGGCGTAGTGCAGGAGCTCGTCCCTCGAGGCATGGCCGCTGAATTCAAATCGTTCGATGTGGGCGCGAATGCGAGTCTTCACGTTAACCGCGTCGAAGAGGAACTCCTCGCCGTTTTTCGCGGCGAGCAAACGGCCGCCGGGAGTGTCCGGATCACAATAGCCGACGAAACAAATGCTGTGCTTCGCATTGCCCGCGAGCGACGAGGCGAGGGTGTACGACGCGGTTTTTTCCACCAACATACCGCTGCTGACGACGTAAATGCCCTGCGTGTGCGGCTCCTTGCCGGGCACGATGTCGCGCGGGGATTTTTTCACCTTGAGGTCTTTCAGAATCGTCCGAGTGAAATGAACCAGGCCGGTCTTTTTCGAGATGTCATCCAAGTAATCGCAGAGATCCATGCCGAGGCCTGACGCGAAGACGGGGGCAGGGCCGAGGCGGTTAAATTTTCGGGCATCGTGCAGGATGGCCAGAATCTCTTGCATGCGTCCGAGCGCGAAGACCGGGATCAGCACGGAGCCACCGCGTTGAAGAGTGGCGTTGATCGTTTCGATGAGACGAATCATTTCCCCGGAGCGTGCATTCCCCGGCGGTTTTTCCGTGGCTCCGTGGGTGGTCTCAGTGATGAGCGTGTCAAAATGCCCGGATGGCATTTTGGCCCCATCAAGAATACGTTGAGTGGTAAACAGCACGTCGCCCGTGAATAAAATCCGGCGATGTTTGTGCACAATCTCGACACTCGCCGCCCCAGCCACGTGGCCTGCGGGGTGAAAAGTGAATTCGATTTCGTCGTGTGCACCGGAGAACTTTTTGGGGTTGCCGAATGCCTGGGGAAACAGTCGCGGCGCGATCCGATCGATTTCGTCGTGCGTGAAAAGCGGGTACTCCATGATGCCTTTTTCTTCGCGCTCACGGACCATGACGTTGGAGGAATTGTGCAGCATGCGCTCGATCAGCATGCGGCTGGGCAGAGTCATGATCACCGGAGTGTTTGGATTTGCGCGCATCAGCAGCGGCAGCGAGCCAATATGATCCAAATGACAGTGCGTAATGATGATGAGATCGAGCTTCACGCCCTTCAGGGGCGTGAGGTCTGGAGCGGCGATGCGACCAACCTGTTTTGGGTTTAGACCACTATCGATGACCAAGTGAAAATCCCCCAACTGGACGTACATTGAGTTGGCTCCGATGCCGCCGCCGCGGTTAAGGTCGATAATCTTCATTAAGTAAGTTGAAGAGAGGGGGACGGGGCAACCGGGTGCAAGGTTTTGTGCAGGCGTATTTTCACGACGGTAGCCGCGCCGCCCGAAATCGGTGCGTGGTGCTGCTTTGCAAAGTGCGGGCACCACATTACGCCGAAAACCCGATCAATCCGGGATGTGCAGCACGAAGGGCGGAATGCGGACAAAAATACGTCGCCCGCTGTCATCATGACCGTGAAAACTCCCGTGGGCTCGGGCATCGCAGGCGGTGACATGATAGCTATTGTAAGAAAAGTGAGCGCCGGGCGCGAGACTGGGAGTTTCGCCGACAATTTTGTCGCCCTCGACAACCAATTGAGTCCCATCGGAGTGTTCGACCACCCATTTGCGGCCGAGCAGAGTCACGGTGCGGTCGGAGTCGTTCCGAATCGTTAAATAATAGATGAACGCATGCGGACGATCGGGTGGCAGTTGTTCACCGCCGTGCCGATAGACAAGTTTATCAATTTCAACGCGCAAGCCGGGCAGTTCGAGGGAGGCGGTCATGAGACCACGCGAGTAGAACCGAGCATAGGAATGAAATACACGAAAAAGTGAGCCATAATTACAGGCTTTCGACTTGCGGTGGAATGTGTGGCCCGCAGAAAAGTAGGGTTCATGCAAAAGTTCGCGCTTCTTTCTGTCAGTGACAAACGCGGCCTCGTGGATTTTGCCACGGCGCTCGTCAAGCAGCACGGCTACACGCTGCTCTCGACCGGCGGGACGGCGAAGCTGCTCGCAGAAGCCGGTCTGCCGGTGACCGAGGTGAGTCAGCACACGGGCTTCCCGGAAATCATGGAAGGGCGCGTGAAGACACTGCACCCGAAAATCCACGGCGGCTTGCTGTGTCGTCGCGACAAGGCCGATCACCTTGCGCAAGCGAAGCAAAATAATATCGAGCTCATCGATCTGGTCGTCGTTAATCTTTATCCGTTTGAGCAAACCGTGGCGAAAGCGCACGTGGAATTTGAAGAGGCGATTGAAAACATCGATATCGGCGGCCCGTCGATGCTGCGCAGTGCGGCGAAGAACCACGAGAGTGTGACGGTGGTTTGCGACCCGGCGGACTATAACACGGTGTTGGCGGCGCAGTCCCCGGACGAACTCGCGGCGTTGCGGCGCAAGCTGGCTCTGAAAGTTTTTCAGCGCACGGCCAGTTACGATGCGGCCATCGCCCGTTATCTCGAGAGTCAGCAGATGGAGCCGGATATCGAGGCACTCAGCGGGTTTCCGGCCACCTACTCGGTCTCACTAAAAAAAGCCCAGAGCCTGCGCTACGGGGAAAATCCCCATCAGAAGGCGGCACTGTACGGCACATTCCACGAGCACTTCACGCAATTGCAGGGCAAGGAACTGAGCTACAATAATATTTTGGACATCACTTCCGCCACTTACTTGATCGGCGAATTTGAGCGTCCGACGGTGGCGATTCTCAAGCACACCAATCCGTGCGGCGTGGGCAGTGCGG
>JANYFP010000318.1 GCA_025362555.1 Verrucomicrobiota bacterium | reverse complement strand
GTTCGGATCTGCTCAATCTCATCACCGACATCCTCGATCTGTCGAAGATCGAGTCCGGCACCGTGACGGTGGATGCGGAAGAGATCAGCTTTGTTTCGCTGTGCGAGTCGATCGAACGGAATTTCCGGCATATCGCCGATGCGAAGAATCTGCCATTCGAGGTGGAATTTCCCGCGAACCTGCCGCCCATGATCACGACCGATCCCAAGCGCCTGCAGCAGATCCTGAAAAACCTTCTTTCCAACGCCTTCAAGTTCACGGCCCATGGCCGCGTGGCGGTGACAGTCAAACTGGCCACGGAAGGCTGGACTTTCGGCCATCCCGTGCTGAGTCGCTCGCCTCAGGTCGTATCGTTCGCGATCAGCGACACCGGCATCGGTATCGCCACGGAGAAACAGAAACTGATTTTTGAAGCGTCCAACAAGCCGATGCCGGCACCAGTCGCAAATACGGCGGCACCGGCCTCGGCCTTTCCATTTCACGTGAACTCGCCACGCTCCTCGGGGGCGAGATCCGTTTAAGCAGCGTCGCGGGCCAAGGCAGCACATTCACCCTTTTCCTGCCCGTGGTTTTTAGCGCGCGCGTTTCGGAAAAAAACCTTCAATCCCGCACCTCACCCAACCTGCCGATCGTACTACCTGCACCGCGCGAGGAAAGCATTCCGGACGATCGCGAGCGCGTCCAGTCCGGTGACCAAAGTCTGCTGATTGTCGAAGACGACCCCCACTACGCGCGGGTGCTGCTCGGACTCGCACGTAGCAAAGGATTCAAGGGCATTGTCGCCACGCGCGGCAACGCCGCGCTCACTCTCGCCCGACAATATCAACCGACCGCCATCACCCTCGACGTATTCCTTCCGGATATGCTCGGGTGGACGGTGCTGAATAATCTCAAACTCAGTTCCGCCACCCGCCATATTCCTGTACAAATCATCTCGGTCGAGGAGGAACGATCCCACGCCCTCGCCCACGGAGCCTTCGCCTATGCGGTGAAGCCATCCACCACGGAAGCATTGGATGAATGCTTTGACCGCATCAAAAAATTTGTGGAGTCGCCGCTCAAACGGCTGTTGATCGTGGAGGACAATGAGATCGAGCGCGAAGGGATCGTAGAGCTATTGAAACACGACGATATCGAGATCATCACCGCCGCGACCGGCCGCGATGCGCTGGACCGGCTGCTCGACCGTCCGTTCGACTGCTGCGTCCTTGATCTCCGGCTGCCGGACATGACGGGTTTCGAATTGCTGGAGAAAATCAAAAACGAGCCGACCCTCCGCGAAATACCCATCGTGGTTTTCACCGGCAAGGACTTGACCCGGGAGGAAGAGCTGCGGCTCCGGACGATGGCGAAAAGCGTGCTCATAAAAGATGTGCAGTCCCCCGAACGGCTTTTCGATGAGACGGCTCTCTTCCTCCATCGGGTCGTCTCTAACTTACCCGACGCGAAACAAAAAATGCTTGAGCATCTACACTCTTCTAACGAGGTGCTTCGCGCCCGAAAAGTGTTGGTGGTCGATGATGATGCCCGGAATATTTTCGCCCTCACGACGATGCTGGAAAATCACGAGATGGAGGTCATCAGTGCCACGAACGGTCGCCAGGCCATTGGCCTCCTTCAGGAACAGAAAGACATTGGAGTTGTGCTGATGGATATCATGATGCCGGAAATGGATGGTTATCAGACCATGCAGGAAATCCGGAAAGATCCAAAATTCGGGACGCTGCCCATTCTCGCTTTGACCGCGAAAGCGATGAAAGGTGATCGGGACAAATGCCTCGCCGCCGGGGCTTCCGATTACGTCGCCAAGCCTGTCAACACCAACGAACTTCTTTCCCTCCTGCGAGTCTGGCTCTACCGCTGAATTCGGAATGCCGGTTAGGATTAAGAAAATCCATCCCCCTTGAACTCCACGGTTAATATTTTGCTCGTCGACGACGAGGCGCGAAATCTGGACGCCTTGGAAAGTTTTCTCCAGTCCCCCGACTACACCCTGATCAGGGCGCTAAGCGCCGAGCAAGCGCTCCTCCTGTTGCTTGACGGCGAGTTCGCCGCCCTAGTGCTCGATATTCAAATGCCGGGAATGTCCGGGATCGAACTCGCCAATCTCATCAAGCAACGCAAACGCACGCAGCACATTCCGATCATTTTTCTCACCGCCTATTTCCAAGCGGACAAGGATATGTTGGAAGGCTATGGCATCGGCGCTGTGGATTACCTGACGAAGCCGATCAATCCGCAAATTCTGAAATCCAAAATCAGTGTCTTTGTCGACCTCTTCCGCAAGACGCGGGCCCTTTGCTTGGCCAATGCCGCGCTGGAACAGGAAGTCGCGCAGCGGAAAAAAGCCGAGGATTCGCTCCACCTGGCCAACAACGCTCTGGAAGCCCGCGTGGACGCGCGCACTGCGGACCTGGTCCGCGTCAACGAAGAGCTGCGCTTGCGCGAAATGGCGTTGCGGGAAAGTGAGACGCAAGCGATGGCGGCGTCTCGCGCCAAAGATGATTTCCTGGCCGCGCTCTCCCACGAGCTGCGGACGCCGTTGAACCCCGTGCTGCTGCTGGCCACCGAAGCGGCAAACAATCCGCAGATCCCCCCGGAGGTGCGGGCCGATTTTGAAATGATCGCCAGAAATGTGGCTCTGGAAGCCCGGCTGATCGACGATATGCTGGATCTTACCCGAATCGCAAAGGGCAAGGTTGCTCTCGAAATGAGGGCGCTCGACGTTCACGCGATCCTCCGGGAATCGCTGGCCATGGCCCGCGACGAGATCGATGAGAAGCGGATTGGCTTAACCGTCAAATTGGACGCAATGCGGTATAACGTGTTCGGCGATGACACTCGTTTGAAACAAATATTCTGGAACGTAATCAAAAATGCCGGTAAATTCACTCCGGAGGCAGGTCGAATTATTATCGAAACGGGCACTTCCCCCGACGGAAAAGAACTTACCGTTAATGTCACTGACACAGGTATAGGCATGACCGCTGCCGAGCTAGGGCGCATCTTCGAAGCTTTTTCCCAAGGAGATCACAGTAGCCAGGGCAGCCACCACCGGTTCGGAG
>JANYFP010000315.1 GCA_025362555.1 Verrucomicrobiota bacterium | reverse complement strand
ATCGCCGGCACCATCACGGTTCCAGCCAACGGCTCGATCCATCAGTTCCTCACCGGTTGGATTGCTCCCTCGACGATCGATCCAAACGGCGCGTGGACTCCACCAGTTGGCCAGCCTGGTGCAATCAACGCCGACAATCCCGCCAACTACCAGGGCTGGACGAACGTACCCGTGCACGTGTTGAGCGCTTTTAACAGCAATGAAAAAGACGGCTTGTACACGGGCGGTTCCAAGAAGGAGACGATCGTCGATAGCAAAGCGGCGATTTGGCAGGGCTACTTCTTCGATGGCGTCGTCGTTCCTCTGATCGGTATCCGCAAGGATACAGTGAAAACAGCTAGCATTCAACCCGGCCAGAAATCGGATGGCACCAAAAATATCAGCGACCCGTCGTACCAATTGGGTGAGCTGACCGTGGAAAGCGGCACCACCAAGAGCTACAGCGTCGTGGTTCACCTTCCCGACAAGATTAAGAGCAAGCTTCCGTTCGGCATGGATGCCAGCATCTACTTCAACAAATCCGAGAACTTCCAGCCTGGCACCGGCCGCGTCGACGTCTACGGTGCGCCACTCGCGAATCCCAGTGGCAAGACTAAGGACTACGGTGTCGTCGTTTCCTTCTTGGAAGGGAAAGTTACGCTCAAGGTTAACAAGTTCGAAACGAAGACGCTGAACGCCAGCTCCGGTTTGGACAACACGTGGTACATCGGCCAAGGTCTCGAACGCGGCTACGTGTTCGACCAATTCTTCAAGAATAACTTTGGTCAGGATTGGCAGAATCACTTCCAGCCAAATCAACCTGGTCAGACCCAGGATCAGGCCACGGCGCTCCAAGGCCCGGCGGTCGCTGCATGGGATACTTTCATGCAAGATCCTGACGCCAAGAAAATCTTCACGGCCTGGCATCTGCAGAGCACGGGCCCATTGGCCTGGCAGACCAATCAACTGACGTCACAGACGCCAGTCGGCTATACCGGCACCCAGGATAATCTTTCCAAGGGTTACGAGTTCGAGTTGAGCACGCAGGTGACCAAGAATTGGACCCTGACCGCGAACGCTTCCAAGACGACCGCGATCGTGACGAACGTTGGTGGTACCGCTCTCTCCCAATGGGCGAATAAATATAACAAGTTCATGCAGGGCCCCGGTGGCGACATTCGCCTCTGGTGGGGCGGCGGTCCAAATATCCGTGATGACTGGAATACCTTCTGGGCCCCCTGGTCCAAGGGCCAGATCGGCGCGGACTCGGATGTGTCCGAGCTGCGTCCATGGGCGTTCAACGCGATCACCAACTACCGGTTTGATCACGGTGCCCTCAAGGGCCTGAGCGCTGGTGGCGCCTATCGCTGGCAGAGCAAGGACATCATCGGTTATCCGACCACGCAGGATGCGGCCGGAAACTTCCACTTCGACCTGGCCAATCCTTATCATGGTCCGGCGAACTCAGGCATCGACCTGTGGACCGGGTATGATTTCAAGTCCGACGGCAAGGTGCAGTGGCATATCCAGCTGAATCTGAGAAATGTCACGGCGAGCAAGAAACTCATTCCGACCAACGTGCAATACACCGGCGCGTACTCGGCTTACCGGATTCCGGAGCCCTTGGGTTGGGAATTCACGACCCGGATGGAATTCTAATCAGATTGGGTCACGCGTTCGATTTTCGATCGAACGCAACCCCCGGCTTCTTCCCACTTGGTGCGCTTAGGTGGCGCACCAAGTGCGGAAGAAGTTCTTTCAACCCCGCTTTCGGAATTTCCGAAGCGGGTTTTTTTATGGAATGATACACCCAATCGGTGCCACCATAAAACACCCGAAATAAACCTCAAAATCGCAGTTGGACCCAGAGTACATCGGGGTAAGCACGGAGCACGCAGAGAAATGCCGCAGAAAATTACCCGAACGCACTATCACCCAACAGGTGAATTCAAATTCGAGGATCGCTACGAAATAAATATTTCTTCCTGCACTCCTTCCGAACTCTGTGAGCTCTGTGACGAGATCGGACTGCGGAAGATGGGATAAATTCAGGGCAGGACCTTCGCCTCCTTTGATTCCTTCGCGAGACAATGGTTTTTTGGGGATAGGAAAAGCTTTCTTGTCTCCCTCTTGACCCGCCCGAAGTACTTATGCGAAAGAGGAACGCCGCGAATTATTTCGCAGACACTGACTAGCCGCTTCCGCTTTTGGATTCCTCTTGTGGGCGGGTATGTCTGCACCTCGCGAGCGCGTCACGCGGTGCAATATTTCTCCAAATGCCTCGCCCCAAAACCTGAATCGGGGTCGACAATTCGGCCGCAACATTTCCCAATCGGTGGGTCGCTTTCCGATCGTTTCATCCGCCTGTAATGTACCTCGCATGAGCTTCCGGCTCCGCATTCCCTTTCTCGTTTCCCTGCTGCTGCCGTGCGCTGCGGTGGGCTTTTTGCTCTGGACCAGTGTCGTGCGCCTGGAGCGATCCAATGCGCTCGCAGCATTCCCCGGCCGCGCAGAATCGGTGGATCTTCTCAGTGCGGAATCTCCGACTGGCTACGCCAACCGTCAGCGCGAACTGATTCTCTCCGACCGGAATGAGGACAGCTTTCACTGGATCGCTCAAACCCAGCAGATGTTTGCGCCAAACGAATGGCGTGTGCGTCACGTCGATTACGACAACGCTCCGCTCGGCCGCGACGTGAATTCCCCTTCGCCGTACCGTTGGTGGTTTGGCAGTGTCGCCTGGTTCGACCATGTCTTCACGAGGCACCCCATCGGCCTCTGCGTGGAACGGACCGCGCGCTGGGTCGATCCGTTGCTGCACGGACTGTTGCTGATCGGTGGGACGGTTTTTGTCGCTTGGCAATTCGGTCGCTGGGCTTCGGTGCTTTTCGCGCTCGGACTGGTCGCGCTCTTTCCGTTGGGCGCCGAATTTACTCCGGGCCTGCCGGACTCGCGCGGCTTCGCAGTCGCGCTGGTGCTGGTCAGTCTTCTGGTGCTGGCGAAAGGCATGCTGGTCGTGCGCGCGGCTGGCAGCGCGGCGATGACGGTGTGTGTTCGCCGCTGGTTTTTTGTTGCCGGATTGCTGGGCGGCGTGGGTCTCTGGATTAATGTTTCTACGCAGGGTCCGATTTTGATTGGCGTAGGGTTTGGCGCGTTAGCCGCAGCGGTGATCGTGCGGCGGGCTCGGCCCTTGGCCGGCGAGGGAATATCGGCGCCGTGGCGGGTGTGGGCTTTGGGTGGCGCGATGATGACCTTCATCGCGTATTTAGCGGAATACGCCCCGGATCACTTGGGTGAGTGGCGTTTGGAATCAATTCATCCGCTGTATGGCCTCGCGTGGCTGGGCGCTGGCGAGTTGCTCACCCGCGTGGTGGCTGCCATCGAGCGAACTACTGCGAAATTCAAGGTGCGCGATGCCATCGTGATCGGATTGTCCATTGTCGCCGTGGGCTTGATTCCGTGGCTCATGTTTAAAACCGGCAGCGCCGCTTTTCTCGAACGTGATTCGACCTGGCTGCGTCTCACGCATCAGCCGGAAGGTGTGACCGCGGCGAGTTTCGGCGTGTGGCTCCTGCACGCGGGCTTTAATGCGACCGTTGGCGCGGTGCTATTGCCTCTTGGATTGGCCGTGGCGGCGGGTTGGTTAATTTTTTCCGCCCGGCAGGATGTTGCCTGCCGTTCCACGCTCGCATTAATTTTGGGCCCAGTCGTGGTCGCGGCTGGATTTGCGTGGGGCGCCCTCAATTGGTGGAGCGTGTTGGATGCGGCGCTGCTGGTTTTGTTGGTCGCGTTGAGTGAGGAACGTCCGATAAATTCTGCTCGATCTAGCCCCTGGATTTGGCTCGCGCCGGCCGGCCTGTGCATGATCGCGGGGCTCGTCCAGCTCTGGCCCCGGTCGCGCGGCGAAGGGCCTCCCGTGCTGACCGCCACCGAGGCGGAACTGCTGATCGAGCGCGATCTCGCTCATTGGCTGGCGCGCCGTTCTCGTTACGAGCGCGCGGTGGTTTACGCGCCGCCGAGCGAATCGACCACGCTCGGATTCTACGGCGATCTGCGCGTCATCGGAAACTACTGTCCCGATAACGAAGCCGCGTTGAAACCCACGCTCAAGATCGCGAGTGCTTCCTCAATTCAGGAGGCTCAGTTGTTGCTGCAAGGCCGCGAAGTTCGCTATCTGGTTTTTCCTTCGTGGGATTCGTTTTTTGAGGATTACGCCCATATTTATGAAGTCACGAATTCCACCCGCTGGAATGAATTCTTCCTTTCTGCCCTGCGTGAATGGCGCTTGCCGCCCTGGTTGCGTCTGCTCCCGTATGAAACCCCGGCCATCGGAGGTTTGGAAAAACAATCCGCTCTCGTTTTTGAAATCGTGAGCGATCAAAGCCCCGCCGTCGCCGCGTCCCGTCTCGCAGAAGCACTCATTGCCATCGGAGAAACCGAGCGCGCGGCCCACGCGGTGCCAGGGTTGCGCCAATTTCCCGGAGATGTCGGCGTCCTGGCCGCGCTCGCTCAGGTGCAATTTGCCTCCGGTGACACCGCGGGATTTGAACAGACTTCCGCCTTGATCTTCAAACGCCTGCCGGGTGGTGGGGATCGTTATCTACCCTGGGACCGGCGGGTGAGTCTGGCGATCGTGCTGGCCCGCGCGAAACGCGCCGACCTTGCCCGACTGCAGGTGCAGCAATGCCTGGTGGGGCTTGACGAAAAGAAACTCGGTTCACTCTCCACCGGCTCGTTGTACAACCTCCTTGGTTTGGCTCGGGCCTATGGTTTGAAAATAACCGATTCCTCCGTGCGCGCGTGGGGTTTGCAATTATTACCGGCGGACATGCGCGCGCGGATGCAATGATGACTCACATTCTTATGGTTCCATTCGTTGTGCGCTTTCTACTCTGTATTTCTCGTTTGTTAATTCGTTCCCTCCGTAGGATCGCGCTGTGCAATGCGATTGATCGTGCTACTTGTAGGTCGGGCTTTATGCCCGACGTGCCGGAGAAACTTGTCGGGGCTAAACCCCGACCTACACTTGGAGCGCGGTGCTCCACCGTCCGCGCATCACAAAAGAGGGCCATATTAATCCTTACGCTGCTGTGTTGGGCCACTGCATCTGCGCCCGCCGCTCCGCCCGCCGCTATCGTCGAAACCCCTTTCGACGTGCTCGCGCCCGGCGTTCCCGCTTCTCCCACTCTCTTCACCGAGCTATCACCCGCGCAGACCGGCGTGGTCACCACGAACGATTACAGCGATCCGCAAATGTGGGGTGCTCTCTACCACGAGTACGAAGTCGGCGAAATCGGCACCGGGATCGCCATCGGCGATTACGATGGCGATGGGTTGCCGGATATTTTTGTCGTCAGTAAAACCGAAAGCTGCCGATTGTTTCGCAACCTCGGAAATTTCAAATTCGAGGATGTCACCGACCGCTCCGGGGTCGGCGATCACGGAGCCGAGGCGGGCATTTGGAAACAGGGCGCGACGTTCGTGGACATCAATAACGACGGCCGACTCGACCTTTACGTCTGTCGCTTCAACGCGCCCAATCTGCTCTACATTAATCAAGGGGACGGACGTTTCGAAGAGATGGCTCACGCCTACGGACTCGACGTCAAGGATGCCTCGGGCATGGCCGCGTTCTGTGATTACGATCGTGACGGCTTACTCGATGTTTTCATTCACACAAATTTGCTCGACAACAGTGCCCATCCGAACGGCCAGCGGGGATATTTGTTTCACCATAATCGTGACGGTACTTTCACTGACGTGACTGCGCAGGCCGGAATTTCCGGCGAGGCGCAAACCCACTCCGCCACCTGGTGGGATTTCGATAACGATGGCTGGCCGGACCTTTATCTGGCCAATGATTTTTTCGCTCCCGACAAACTCTACCGCAATAATCGCGACGGTACGTTTAGTTCCGTCATCGATCGCATCGTGCCGCACACGCCGTATTCGTCCATGGGGTCTGATCTGGGGGATGTGAACAACGACGGCTTGATTGATCTGATCGTCGGCGACATGGCTGCGCCCGACCACGTCAAAGACCAGCGCACAATGGTGAACGCGCGCAGCGAAGCGATTGATCCACCCGAGGGTTCAGGCAACGCCGTGCAACTTTATCGCAACGCGCTTTATCTTAACACCGGCACCGGTCGCTTTCAGGAGGCGGCTTTTTTGGCCGGCGTCGCGGCGACTGGTTGGTCGTGGGCCTTGCGGTTGGAGGATCTCGATAATGACGGCCGCCTCGATCTGTTCGTCACGAACGGCATGCACCGCGAAGTGAACAATGCCGATCTGCTGGCGAAACAAATGAGCGCGGAGTCCCCCGCTGCGCGCCTGCGCGTGATGCGCGACAGTCCGGTTTACGCCGAGTCAAATCTCGTTTATCAAAATAAGGGCGACCTGCAGTTCGCGGAAGTTGGCCGCGCCTGGGGCCTGGACCAGAAGGGTGTGAGTTTCGGCGCGGCGTTTGGTGATTTGAATGGCGACGGTTTTCTCGATTTGGTTTACGCGAATTTTCATGGAGGAGTCAGCCTGCTCCGCAACAACGGCACCACTGGTCATCGCGTGACGATCTCGCTAATCGGCACCGTTTCCAATCGCAACGGGGTGGGAGCGACGGTACGGATCGAAAGCGCGTCGGGGGTGCAAGTGCGTCAGCTCACGCTTGCTCGCGGCTATTTATCAAGTAGCGAACCCATTTTGCATTTCGGCTTGGGCGCAGATCCCGTGATCAAACAGCTCACAATAAATTGGCCGAGCGGCGAGGTGCAGACCTTTACCGATGTGGCAGTCGATCGTCGATTAACCATCACCGAGCCGCGGTCAGAATCAGGAACGCCCAAAACTACGCCACGCCGCGATTCCCTTTCATTCGTGGATGCCTCGGGCACTGTTTCCAAGGCCTCAACGCTCGCCGCCAGTTCATCTACCCAATTTACCGAGGTGAGCGAAGCCTTGGGACTTTCCCTGAATTCTCCTGAAGCCGTCGTGGATGAGGTCGCGCAGCAACGTTTGCTACCGTTTCGGTTTAATCGACGCGGCCCCGCTCTCGCAGTGGGTGATGCCGATGGTGACGGGCGTGACGACCTCGTGATCGCTGGCACCACGGAAAGTCCGACGCGAGTTTTGAGCCGCACCGATTCTGGTGGTTACTCACGGCTTGGCGTTGCCGTGCTTGCGTCGACCGATCCGGTGAACGACGGCCCCGTTTTGCTTTTCGACGCGGCCGGTTCGGGTCGAAACGATCTACTCGTCACGAAGGGCGGCAACAGCCTGCCGGCCGGTGTGCCGGAATATCAGCCGGCGCTTTTCCTCAACGATGGTCACGGCGGATTTCAACCCGCGCTCGCCGGCGCATTGCCCGAGCTTCCGCTTTCAGTCGGCGCCGTGGCGGCGGCAGATTTCACTCATGCCGGGCGAATGGATCTTTTCGTGGGCGGACGCCTGCAGCCGGGCCAATATCCCGAAACGCCGATGAGTGCGCTCCTGCTTAACCGCGGCGGACGATTTGAGGACGTGACCGAGGTGATTGCTCCCGGTCTGCGTCACGTTGGGATGGTGACGGCGGCATTGTGGAGCGATGTCGACAACGATGGCTGGCCCGATCTTTTATTGGCACTCGATTGGGGCCAGGTGAAATGTTTCCACAATGAACAGGGGCGGAGATTGGAGGATTGGACGCAGAAGCTTGGTTTCTCTGCGGCGGGCAGCGGTTGGTGGACTTCACTCGCCAGCGCCGATTTCAACGGTGATGGGCGCCCCGACTACGTCGTGGGTAATGTCGGGTTGAACACGCAATACCACGCGGACCCGAATCATCCGGCGTCGTTGTATTTCGGTGATTTCAATGGCGAAG